>JAAUYW010000001.1 GCA_014804915.1 Desulfovibrio sp.
CCGCCGCAATTATCCGTGCTTGTCTTTGGCGTAATTGTGGGCCTGTTCATCATGGCAGTGCAGCGCAAAAGCGGCCTTTCCGCTGATGCCTCAATAGGCATAGTCTTTTCAGGAGTTGTGGCCTTCGGCCTGGCAGTCGTGAGCCGCGCTCCCAATCTGGGGCGCGAAATCCAGCAATATCTCTATGGAGATATCCTGACAGTCAGCGCTTTCGAGATTGATCTTCTGGCCTGTCTGCTGGTCTGCGTGTGCCTGTTCGAATACCTGGGCTGGAATCGCATGCTCGCCCTCGCGCTCTCGCCTTCGCTGGCGCGTGTCGCCGGCATAGCTACCGGCTTCTGGCAGTATCTTTTCGCAGGACTGCTCGCCCTGATCGTGATGTTTTGCGTACGGACAGTAGGAGTGCTGCTCGTTACCGCCATGCTTGTTGTGCCTGCCGCCGCTGGCCGCAATCTGGCGAGGAACATGGGGGGAGTATTCTGGTGGGCAATTCTGGTATCTATCAGCTCAAGCGTGGCAGGCCTGCTCCTCTCCGCCCAGGAATGGCTGGCTACAGCCAGCGGCGCGACAGTCATACTGGTTGCGTGCCTTTGGTTCGCCTTCAGCGCCATTTATGCCCGCTTAATTCGGACGCGGCGCTGAGCCAACCTGCTGCTGCCCAAAACGGGCCGAGCCCCAAAGGCCGCTGTTATCATCACTCATCATGTATAACGGTACTGATCGCAAATAGTTTTCCCATTGCGGGTGCCTGTAAAGCTCGCTCTTGAATTCATGGCATTTGACCAGCATTGGATTCTGGGCTGCTATGCCTCCGGCAATCCAGAGTCCTCCATTGCAAAGCGTAGTAAGAATCCAGTTTCTGCAGGCGCGCGCGTAAAACCTGGAAAACCACTGCAATGTCCTGGTTTCACAGCCAAGCGCCTTCCTGCCTACCTCCGGAGGCGTCAGTTTCTCGCCTGTCAGGAACTGATGCAGACACGCGAGTCCCCGTCCGGAAACGACCATGTCGCCGGTTACAAAAGGCACGCCCCATTCCTTGCGCATGAAATTATTGCACTCGTTTTCCTCGTCACTGGTAAAGGGAAAAGCCGCATGGCCGTTCTCGGATGGAATTGCCAGCCATTGCGAGGTATGGAGATTGTAATTGGCATCAATGCGCATCAGGGAAGCCTGGCCAAGACCTGTGCCTGCGCCAATAACTGCCCGCATTCCGTCGCTTTCAGGCACTGATGGCCCGGCAATAAGCTCGGCCTTCTCGCCTTCAGGGCTGACTACCGCATAAGCCTGGGCCATGAAGTCATTGATCAGGAAGAACCGCCTGCGCAGGGTGTTGAGAGGCGCAAAATCAATATTCAGGCCGCCGTTGGTCAACCTGCCCCGCGAGCAGTCCTCTACAGGACCGGCAATCGCCACTACCACCGCATCCACTTCGTGGGGCGTCTGTTCAAGCTCCCGCTCAAATGCGGCCAAAAGCGCTTCTGTATGCGGAACGCTGCCGGTTTCAATCCAGGTCATGCGATCCAGCTGAAGCAAGCCATTGTCCAGTCTGAAAAGCCCCAGACGACAGTTGGTGCCGCCAATATCAGCGGCCAATACTACTGACATGTCTGCCTCGCTTTTATCCTGGCCGCCAGCTCGGTTGTGCTGCAGCCATCCACCAGCCGCGCCAGCCGAACCTGGCCGCCATAACCACGAACAAATTCAGCCCCTGCCACGTTTTCAATTTTATAATCACTGCCCTTGACAAGCACATCCGGCCGAATCACATGAATTAACTCTTCAGGAGTATCCTCATCAAACAGGACTACCGCATCCACAGTCTGCAAGGCCGCAAGCAGCAGCGCGCGGCTCTGCTCATCCTGGATTGGCCTCTCCGGCCCTTTCAAACGTCTAACAGAATTATCTGAATTCAGCCCTACTATCAATTTGTCCCCAAACTCCGCGCTCTGGCGCAAAAGCGAAATATGCCCGGGATGGAGAAGATCAAAGCAGCCATTTGTAAACACTATCTTCTGGCCCTGCCTGCGCCATTCCCTGATTTTATCCCTGATTTCGACGCGGCTGCATAGCTTCGGGTTTTCGCTGGTTTCGGAAAGGGCGCGATTCAGTTCAGCNGCGCTNACAGGCGCAGCGCCAAGCTTTGTAACCGCCACACCGGCAGCCGCATTTGCTGTCAGGCAGGCCCTTTGCCAGGATTCGCCTGCAGCCACACAGGCCGCCAGAGTGGCTATCACGGTATCGCCAGCGCCGGAAACATCGGCAACTTCACGCATTGCGGCGCGAATATTCTCTGGCTGCCTGCCTGGCTGNTACAACGTCATGCCTTTCGCGCCCCGCGTAAGCACCAGACAGCCAAAATCAAACCTGGCGCAAATCGCCTCCGCCAGCTTCTGNCGCTCCAGCGCGCCAGGCTCGCCGTCGCCTTGCCAGAGCCCNAGCGCCTCGCATACCCTGATAAATTCGCCNGTATTGGGCGTAATGCAGCTGGCGCCGCGATAACGGCTCCAGTCTGTGCCCTTGGGATCAACCAGNACCGGCACNCGCANNCCTGNNGCCATTGCAATGGCCNCGCTCGCAGCGTCAGCGCCATCCCTGGCAGNCAGCAACACNCCCTTGGCATAATCGGAAACAATCAAAGCCTTGCACTCTGGCAACANCTTTTCGAGATTGACGCGAATTGAAACCTGNTCTTCCAGATTCGGCCTGACATCCGTCTCTTCATCCACCCGCAACAATTGCTGCCCATGCGCCAGGATGCGTGTCTTGCAGGTAGTCTGTCTGTGGCTTGACCTGATCAGACTTGCGCCAATTCCCTCGCCGGCGACCTGCTGGCGCAATGTTTCCCCGGCCGCATCTTCGCCAACCAGGCCAATCAGACTGGGCTTGCAGCCAAGATGCGCAAGGCCGCGCGCGACATTGGCAGCCCCCCCNGGCACGCTCCAGGCATTGCGTTTCGTTACTACAGGCACGGGAGCCTCAGGCGACACGCGGCTCGCGCTGCCAGAAATATAGTAATCCAGCATGACATCGCCGAGCACAAGAATTCTATTGCCGCTTAAGTCCATTTTCCTTCTTCCGTTCGGCAAGCGCTGCCGCTTCAACCATGCGATCCGTAAATATCCTGGTTGTGCCGGCAATATCCAGACTGGCGCGGATGTCCTTTTTNGCAGCAACGCCAAGCCTGTCCGCCAGGCCCCTGTCAGCATGAAGTTTCCTGATTGCGGCAGCCAGTGCGGCAGAATCCGGAGCCAGCAGACAATTGACATCCTGCGCNAGCGGGCTCATGCCTTTTGAAATCGATAGGGCAACTATGGGCAGCCCGAAAGACATGGCTTCGCATATTTGCCAGGGCATTGCCAGCTCAAGCCCGGGCCCGGCTGGAACCCAGGCAATAAAAATATCCGCATTCCTGAATTTCTCGGCAATGCTGTCTTCAGCCCCCTCTCCGGTAAACAGCGCGTATTTGCGCAAGCCGCCAAAAAATACNCGCAAACGCTGTGTCCANGAGGGCTTGCCCAGAACATTCAGCCGATAGCCCNTCNTGCCAAGGCNGCGCAAGGCGGAGAGAGTCTGCCGGAAAGCGGCAGGGTTNGCGGCNNNCCCCATGCAAAGCAAATCNACTGGCTTGTCNGGANCAGGCGGCAGCCCCTGTCCGNACTCTTCCTCANTGGNTGCAAAACGGGGCGGGTTTGGCAGGACAATGATNTTTTCAGCTGGCACATCCGGCGCGAATTTGCGAAAGGCGTCCGCAAGAGCCTGCGTCTGGCAGGTAATGAANGCCGCCTCATGGGCGCGCACCCGGCAGTCGCTNCCCAGTTTCGGCATNTCCTCAGGCCTTACGGCAAAGGCGAAAGGCAGGCGCGCCAGGCNGGCCCCAACCCATGCCGCAGANGCCACCTTTCTTGCGCCTGCCGCATATAAAAACTGGATATTGTCCGCAAGGCACCAGCGCGCCAATATCGCTCCNCAGGAAAACGCCCGCATTCTCCCAAGCTTGCGCAAAAAACCCGGATGAGCTGGCAATTTTTGCCATAACTGCCACAGCGAAACAGATCCCCTCGCCCTGCGCCACAAAACGCGCAAGCCAAGCGCCCTTTGCAGCGCGCCAATTCTTCTGACTGCAAGAGGCAGNGAATAACCCGCCTGGCCGGCAACCAGGCCATTCCTGGCCAGAGCGTAAATCCTGGCCAGCAAACCCTGGCCGTGCATNCGCCTGGAAAGCTCCATAAGNGAATGATTCTGCTGTTCGGGAAATTTCCANGCAACCAGAGCGCCCCGCACNACCGGCTCAGGCGGCTTCAGGAAAGATTCCGCCCCAGTCGCTTCCACCTGCGGCAGCTCGTGCTTTTTGCAGCGCAGCACGCCTTCTTCGAGGGTATAGATGCTGTCGCAATATTCAGCCATTTTGGGATCATGGGTAACCATGACCATCGCAACGCCGCCATTGTGGCAAAGACTGCGAAAATTCTCCATTATNACCGCGCTGGTTCGCGCATCCAGNGCCCCAGTTGGCTCATCCGCCAGCAATATCCTGGGATTGTTCACCATGGCCCGCGCTATTGCCACGCGCTGCTGTTCGCCGCCAGAAAGGCGATTGCTGCGATAATGCACCCGCGAGGACAAACGCACGAGGTCAAGCGCGCGAATTACCCGCTCCCAGCGCTCCTGGGGCGGAACATTTTCATAGATCAGGGGAAATTCCACATTTTCAAACACTGTGGAATGCTCAAACAGGTTGCTGGCCTGCATTACGAAGCCCATATTGCCGCGGCGGAAAGCGGCTGTTTCCTGGCTATTGAACTTTAGCACATTCTGGCCAAGAATCTCGAGCTCTCCGCTGTCAGGCGCGTGCAGCATGCCCAGAATATGGAGCATGGTGGATTTTCCGCAGCCAGACGGGCCCATGATGGCAACCATCTCGCCAGGCTCCACCTGGATATTTACGCCTCTCAGCACAGGCGGAAAACCTGGATAACACTTGAAAAGATCTTTCGCGTCAATTACCGGCGCCATCCGCAATCCTGTCATTCAAAGCGCAATGCTGTCACCACGTCCATCCGGCTTGCCTGAATGGCAGGATAAAGCCCGCCAACCACGCCAATGAACGCGGAAAACAGAATGCTGCCAGCGCTGCTCGCTGCAAGCAGCGGCCACGAGATTTCCGTGCCCAGATACCAGGAAGCAATTTCCACTACCGCAATGCCGATCACAATGCCCAGAATGCCGCCAGCTACCGATTTGCAAAGCGCTTCAGCCAGAAACTGGGCCAGTATGTCGGCATCGGATCCGCCCATNGCCTTTTTCAGGCCAACCTCGCGGGTGCGCGCGCGCACGGCAGCGAANGTGCCATACCAGATGCCAAAACCGCCAAGCATGAGNGAAGCCGCAATGCCAAGCCAGAGCANCGCCTCCACCCACATGAAGGTGGTCTGAATCCGTTCCAGCTGATCCCTCTGCGTTACAATCACAAGATGCGGCGCTGCCTGGTGCGATTTTATCACCCCGGGCAGTTCCTCCACAATGCGGCTGATGTCCTCCCAGGCGATCGCGCGGATGAACAGACGCGTAACCCTGGAACTTACCCAGTTCCTGTCCATCATCGTGGTATAGGGCATAAACCCGCCGCGCCCCCATTGGCCAAGCATTACGCCGCTGATAACGCCCACTATTTCAAAAACATCCTGTTCAAGAATCAGGAGCTTGCCTACGGCATCCTGTGGCGTTCCATATAATTCCACAGCCGCTTCACGCCCCAGCATGCANACGCGCCGCCGCTCCTCTATATCCTGCCTGGTAAAAAGCCTGCCGGCAACAAGCGTAACCGAATATACTTCCGGATAATATTGATCAATGCCAATAAAATCTATCGGCACAGTCCTTTCACCCTCAATGCGAACCGGNAAAACGCGGCCGCCGCGCAAGTTGCAGCTGACAAGGGACACGCCTGGCAAATTGCGCAGCGCCGCAATGGTGTCAGGATAAAANCCGCGCTCCGGCTGACCCGGGTACTGGCTGTCATCCATGTAAACCTGCAGTACGTTAACGCCGCCCATGAGCACCATGTCCTGGCCTACCTTGTAGCGGATTTCGCGTCCAAGAACAGCAAGCGCAATGAAGGCGGTAATACCCAGGGCNATTGAGAAAATCACGCCAAANCCGCGCTGGCGGATGACCTGGCGCAGGCTTACGCGGACAAGATCTGAAAATGCAATCATCGGGATCGACTGTCAGAGCCAGTTTGCGGCGGTTTCATTGCCGTTTATCCTAATCTCCTGACAACCCTGTGTCAAAAAACTTTTGTGAAGATCCGGCTTTACGAAACCGCCTCTGCTGCNACTCAATGCCTGCTCATGCCGCTCACCCNGCCGCCCTTGCCAACCTGATAGCAAATGCCCCCCCAGAGAATCGAATGCTTGCCGAAAGTNGCCAGATATGCAAGCGCGAACATGAATGAAGCGCAAAAAAAAGATGCCAGCCAGCGGGCAAGCGGCACACTTGCATTCAGAAACTGCCGCCATGCGCCTATTGTCCAGCCAAAAACGCAAAACCAGCATAAAGCCAGAAAAGGCTCTGCCGGCGCGCCAATATTCATCAGGCCATCAGCGCAGGCGACCAGGCACCAGACAGGGGGCGNCAGCATCAGGCAGCAAACCAGGCCAAGAGCCAGCCATTGCCCTGGCATGCAAAATTTCAGAAAGAGAATCTGCCTGTCCAGCCAGGCCCNCCAGACCGAAAGGGAATGGGCATGGGCGGCTGTCTTCAAAATCGCGCCCGGGCAAAGGCGCACATGAACATGCTCGCCAGCCAGCAATGCCGCCAGGGAGCAGTCATCTACCACATTCGAAGCCCAAAGCCGCGCAACATCATAATGAACGAAAGCCTGCCTTGTCATTGCCATTGCCCCTCCCCAGGGCTGGGTAAGCCCGGGAGTGGCCTGCATGAAGCGCATGAACATCACGCTCAGGGCATAGCCCAGCGTGACAAGCCTGTTGTCGCCAGGCTCCACTTCATGATAGCCGGTCGTGAAGGCGGCTTCGCCCCTGGCAAGGGGAGCGATCAGGCAGCGCAAAAAATCGCTGTCAGCCAGGTGAGTGGAATCNCANAAGACAAGCACTGGCGCTTCCAGGCCAGAGGCCGCAACGCCTGCCAGACTATTGTGATTTTTCTGGCCGCTCCCTGTCGCCAGGNCNGCCACTACATGGGTTATGTTTTCGTAAGCCCTGGCAAGGCTCTCGATAACCGGAGTCGCTGAATCCTCAAATGTGGCTGTAACAAAATAAATCCGGAAATCGGGATAATTTTGCTCCGCAAGACTGCGCAAGGCCGCGGCTGTTGCCGGCAGATTGCCTGCCACAGGCACTATCAGCGCGCAAGCGGGCCAGCCTCCAGCCGGTTTCACCTGGCTGCGCTGTTTGTCAACGCGCCCCCGGATTGCAAGCTGGCGCCCAACGCGGCCCAAATTCCAGAGCACCAGGCACTGGATTAGCCCCAGCAAAAAGAAAAACAGGGCCATTAGCGGTAATCCCGGCCAGGCAGGGGCGCGCAGTCAGCCGCTGCCAGCGGCACATTGCGAATGCGCTCGCCCTTGAGACCCAGGCCAAGGCCGTTNGCCAGCTTTGCNNTGCCNTGCATGGAGTCCGGNCCTNTAAGGGANCCGGACAATCTGTGTCCGGAACTATGCGTGAGATAAAATTCATTGTTCTTCAACGTGCCATTGAGATGGTAGGTATCAACCTGGCCATTGCGGTGTTTTAAAAGCAGCACGCCGTTGGCCTTTCCCCGGGCATTATAGCATATGCCCACGCGGAATGTGGCAGTCAGCGCCTTGCCTTGCCACACCTCGGTTGTCAGATCCTTGCCTGTTGTTACAACATCATCCGCAANAACCGGAGTCGCCAGAAAGCATGACCACAGAAAAACCGCCAAAAANCGCATCTTCAGGCNCCACGCTGATAAATTTCCAGAAAATAATCCTGATGGCGGCTGACCATCGCCTGATAGGAATAATCGGTCTCTGCTTTTAGCCGCCCCTGATACGCCATATGGGCGGCCATTGCCGGAGCTCGCAAAAGCGCGAGGAAATTATCCGCCAGCCCATCTGCGTCGCCTGGCGCGCTAATCAGGCCATTGCCCTCCAGCAGTTCGGGAANAGCGCCTACGGCTGTGGCGCAAACCGGCCTGCAGGAGCTCATTGCTTCCAGAATGGCATTGGGCTGCCCTTCGCGCACCGAGGCAAGCGCGCAAATATCCGCTGCCGCAAAGTGCTGTTCAGGATTTGCGCTNGCGCCAGCAAATTCCACCCTGTCCCGCCCTTCGCCGGGCAGCGCGCTCTCGACAAACTTGCGCAAACGGGCTTCCTCGGGCCCCTCGCCAACAAGACGCAGTCTGGCCTCGGGCACTGTTTCCAGCAGTTTTGCAAAAGCCAGAATCAGCGTTTTGTGATCCTTGTCCCTCGCAAGCCGCGCCACGCAAACAATAAGCGGCTGCTTGACCGAGAAAGTTTTGGGTACTGGCCTGAAACGCTCTATGTCAACTCCATTGGGTATGTACACCATGCGCTCACGTGCCACCCCCGCATCCAGCATGGGCTTGAACAGCTGCCTGGAATTACAGATTATGCCATCCGCCAGACGCCACAGGAAACGCTCATGCTGGCGAAAAGGAGCGCCGCCGCCCCGGCATGTGCCTATGACAACCGGCACCCGCCTGATTTTGCCCCAGATTCGTCCCCAGATATTGGGCAATGCAGTGCAGGGCAGCAATATATCGGGTTTAAGCTCTCCAAGGCATTTCCCCAGCCTTGCAAAAAACAGGAGAGGCACAGAACGGTCGCGGCCCAGATGATGGAGGGGAATGCCGGCTTTAGCAACACGGGCATCCATGTCGGTTGGACCGGTCAATGTCAGAATTTCCGGAGCAAATTTTTCCTGATCCAGGCGCAGCGCAAGCTCAAGATTCTGCGCCTGTGTGCCGCCGAAACAGAGATCTTCAAACAGAAACAGCACTTTAAGAGGGTCTGGCACTTTAAATCTCGGATTCCTCAACATTCTCTACGGCTTCGGATTCGCCAAGCAAGCCGAAGCCGTCAAAAAGATGGTAGATGGCAAAACCGTACCAGATCGCGTAAAGAACGTAAAATGCCAGCAATGCGCAAACAAGAAATATATTTTCGGAAACCCGCGCGGAAGGCAGTCCATAAAAATTATTGCCCGGCTCAATCGCCCGCCTAACTACCTGCTCAACTAGACTGGCCGCCTGCAAATCATCCTTTTTTTGCAATTCCCTGATAGCGGGATTCAATACGTTCCACCAGGCCCTGCTGATCTGCAACGGCTCTACTGAGCCATAACGCTTGCTTATTGCTTCGTCATCCGTATTGTACAGGGCCGCGGCATCTTCGGTCGCAGCTCTCAATATAGACGCCAGATTCCCGGAATAGGCAAGGGCGCCATCCGCATATGCAATATCGCCAGCTCCAGCCAGCCCAAGTTCCCGCATGGCGACAGGCACAAGGGATGTGTCTGCGAATTTCACTTTTACATTAATCCGCATTTCCTCAGCGCCCTTCAGATTCGCAAGCACTTCAGGAATGAACCAGGAAGAGCCTTTTGACAATTCATTAAAAATGGTATCCGCGTATTGCAGGCTATTTAGCTTGCCCCCTTCGCTATCATGAAAAAGAGGCAGCATCATCGTCCAGAACAGGATGGCAAAGGAAACCAGAAGCGCCAGCCCCTGATAGAACCGTTTTTTATGAACTATTCTCATTGTGAGGCACCTGACCGCAATTTGCCAATATTGGCTATGAACATGCCGCATACCCAGATGCCAAACAGCGCGACAGCAACCCAGAAAACGACATTGCCTGCCTGTTCAATCCAGTTAACCAGGCTCGCTGGCCAGGAAATCACCTCGAGCTCAACCAGTTTTTTGGGCAACGTTGCGACGCGGTTGAAAAAACCTGAAAGAATGGACAGGGCATAAAAACCGCGAATGTGCACTCCCTCTACCACTGTTGTAGTCAAGGCGCCCACCTGAATGCCGATCAGGGAGCCCAGCAGCATGCCAATGGCCAGGGAGTAAAAGACATAGCCATAGACGGCATATTGGCCAATTGCTGCAAATCCGGCTGTAAATATGATCTGGAATATGTCGGTGCCAACGGTCGTCATTGAGGAAACGCCAAAAACATAGACAAACATGGGAAAGGTTACAAAACCGCCGCCTACTCCCATAATGGCGGCCAGAAAACCCACTACCACGCCGCCAGCCGCCACCACCCAGGCAGAGATCCTTCGTCCGCCTGAATCTGCCCTGTTGTCAAATCCTATCATGGGCGGCATATTGAGCGCCTGGATATGCGCCGCCAAAGCGCCGGATTTCTCGCCAGCGCCATTTTCCGGGACAGTGGAGGCCTTTTTGCCGCGGCTTTCTTTCAAAAAGTCAAAAAGCGCGTAAAACCCCAGAAATCCCAGCAACAGGGCATAAATCGAGCTGATGAAAAGATCCGAAAGAATGGGGTTGGCGTCGTAGAGTCCCTTGTTCAGGGCCCCGCCTATAAAAGTGCCACCAACCGAACCCACAAGAAAGGCAATGGCAAGACGCACGGAAACATTACCAAGCTTGCTGTGGATTGTTGTGCCCATTATGGCCTTGGCGAAAATATGAAACAGATCTGTGCCAACAGCCAGAATGCCTTTTACGCCCATGGCCATCAGGGCCGGCGTAATTATGAAGCCTCCACCGGCTCCAATGCAGCCGGTAATCAGGCCAGCCGCAAATCCAAGGGCAATTGCGGCAAGAAATATATTGGTCGTATAAAAGGCCGGAGCATAAGCGCTTTTGCCACCCAGAATTTCAGGCTGTTCATACGCCTCAACCACACAGACCATGATAATCGGCAGCGCCAGCAAAAGGACTGAGAGCAGGCGCCTGCGATTCTTGATTATCGAAGTGGAAATCTCAAGATCCCAGCGCGCATGCGCCGCGCTGGCCTCTTTCAAGAAGGTAAAGACGTTTCTGGAAAAGCTCATGGGTAGCTCCTTGAGCCGGAAAATCGAAGATGGGAAGCGAGGCCAGCCCAGGCATGGCGCAATGACGCTAGTCATATAGCTGATTTGGCTGATAAGGTCTATGCAAAAATCAGGCAGCGCTTCCAATTTGCCAAGTAAGCGCCGCCATAACAGGACTAACGGCTTTTCAGGACCTGACTGCCTCCAGAAGCAGTTGACCATACTCGTCCCTGGAATGCGTTGTCAGCACGGCTATGGTGAGGCTACTGATCTGCTCCGGATCATTCAGCCTTGCGACAGCCTCCTGCCACCCTGCGGGCAGCTCGCCAAATTTGAGAGCAAGCATTTCAAGCAGGCCAGCCCGCTGGCGGCGCATGGCCTTTGCCTCGCCTTCCGCCAGACCTTCTGCTTTGCCTTTTGCCTCGCCTT
>JAAUYW010000002.1 GCA_014804915.1 Desulfovibrio sp.
ATTGAAGGAGCCAGGGAGATCCGGGTCAACGAGGAAACCGAATATATGGTTGTGCGCGGCATGATCAGATCCCGCGATGTAGACTCTGATAATAGCGTTTATTCAACCCAGATTGCCGATGCCAGCATCCAGTATTATGGCAAGGGCGTATTGGCTGACAAGCAGAAGCCCGGCTGGTTCACACGCCTGATGGACAATGTCTGGCCGTTCTAAAATATAAATCTATATATGTCATACAAGGCCCGCGGGACTTTCCCCGCGGGCCTTTTGCAATCTGGAGCGCTGAAATGGCGATCTGTTATTTGGTGCCAAAAATCCTGTCGCCGGCATCGCCAAGGCCGGGGAGAATATAGCCAGCGTCATTCAGGCGCTCATCAATGGCCGCCGTATAAATGTTCACATCCGGATGCTCCCGCTCCACCCTGGCTATGCCTTCCGGAGCGCAAACCAGATTTATGCTGCAAATGTGCGCGCAGCCATGTTTTTTAAGAATGTCTATGGTAGCCAGCAAGGAGCCGCCAGTTGCCAGCATTGGATCCAGAATTACGGCGAACCTGCGTGACAGCTCCCCCGCCAGCTTGACAAAATATTCCGTGGGCTCAAGCGTGGCCTCATTGCGGTACAGGCCGACAATGCTGATTCTGGCAGAGGGAATCATATTGAGCACGCCGTCCATCAGGCCAAGTCCGGCGCGCAGGATTGGCACTACTGTCATTTTTTTGCCAGCAATTTCCTCAATCTCAATCGGCCCGGCCCAGCCTTCCACAATCGCAGGCTCGGTTGGCAGATTCTTGGTGGCTTCATATGCCAGCAAGCCCGCAAGCTCATTGGCAACGCGACGAAATTCGCTTGTCGATGTATCCTTGCAGCGCAAAAGCCCCAGCTTGTGCCTGACAAGAGGGTGATTCACTACAAATGCCGCCATAAACCCTCCTTTGCAAAATTCAGCTACCGAATATGACGTGAATATCTGTTTTCAAGCAAATTGCCCAGACAGGCGCACACCGCGCCAACCAGCAGATAGATCACTGCGGCGCTAATCCAGATTTCAAAAGTCATGCTGCTTACAGCCATGATTTCCAGGGACTGAAAAGTAAGATCAGGCAGGGAAATCAGAGAGGCAAGCGCGGAATCCTTGAATGTGGAAATGCACTGGCCAGTCAGGGGCGGCAGCATGCTTCTGGCTGCCTGCGGCAGGATGACAAGCCAGATTGTCTGCCAGCGGCCAAAACCCAGCGAGCGGCTGGCATCCCACTGGCCCCTGGGCACGCTGGCGATGGCTCCGCGCGTAATTTCCGCCACATAGGCTGCCTGGTACGCGCCCAGGGCGAGAATGGCGGCCAGCATGCGATCCATCTGGCCTGCTGGCGCGAATACCCAGGCAACGAGCGTCTTGCCGAAAGGCGGCAGCTTGCGCACAAGCGCTTCCAGCTCCGCCACTGGCAGGAGATTGCCGGCAAAAAAATAGACAACAAACAGAATTACCAGCGGCGGCGTATTGCGAATCAGGTTGATAACAGCCGCGCAGGGCAGGCGGAATGACTTGCGGCTGGCCAATATGCCAAGAAGGCCGCCGAGCAGAAGCGAAAACAGGAAGGTCCAGATTCCAACCCGCAAGGTGGTAAAAAGGCCGCGCAGCAAGAGTCCCGCCTCAAGGCCGCCATTGCGGCCATGGGCAATTAAAAATTCACCCAGCAGCGGCCATTGCCATTCATACTGGGGCAAACGGCTGGCAGAATGCCAAAGCCAGGCGGACGCGCCCAGCAAGGCCGCGACGCACAGCCAGTCCTGCCAGCTGAAAAACCCGCGCCTGGCAACGGGCACATAGGCGCGAAATGGCGACCACTCTGCCACCTGCTAACGCACCTGATTCTCCCAGTCCCTGCTTCTGAACCAGTAATCGCGCCTGTCCTTGAGCCAGCCTTCCTCTTCAACCAGCCTTATCCAGTTATCCAGCACGTTCATTGAATCAGGGTCGCCCTTGCGAATTACAAAGCCAACCGGCTGACGCGACAGCGGCTCTTTCACAGGCTGGTAGAGCACATCCGGATTTTTCAGGGTTTCAAACGCCGGCAGCGGCGCCGAGGAAAGCATAAGATGCGACCGCCCTGAAATCACGTCCTGCACAGCCGGCGCTTCATCATCAAAGGGCCGGATGGTGGCCCTGGGAAACAGCTTTTTTGCCACAAGGGCAGGCGTGCCGCCGCTGCGCACGGCTATCACCACTTCCGGCCTGTCATAATCCTCCGGAAACTTCATATCCCTGGTTTTATCCCTGTTGGCTACGGCTTCAATGGTGGCATAATCATAGGGAATCGAGAAATTGCCCCTGAGGTTGCGTTCCGGCGTTACGCTCATGCTGCCGATAATGATATCGAATTTGTCAGCCAGAAGCGCAGGAATAATGCCTGCAAATTTCGTTGGCACGAGTTCCAGGTCAACGCCCAGGTCTTTGGCCAGCCTTCTGGCGACATCAACTTCAAAGCCTATGTATTCGCCATTCTTGTCCTGCATGGCCCAGGGCACAAATGAGGAAAAGCCCACGCGCATTACGCCGCGGTCCACCACCTTGTCAATCATGGATTTCTGATCTGCGGCAAATCCTGATCCATGAGCCAGAGCCAGAGCAAGCAGCAAGGCTACAAGAAACGTTCCTGGACGCATACTGAATCCCCCTGATTAAAATTTGCAAACAGAAAAAATGAAAGCTGTCAGTCTTTGGAGTGGAAATGCCCCAATTCACTTACTGCCAGCGCCTGCGCCGTTCCAGCCACAGGCTTGGCAAGGCAAGACACAAGGCTATCAGAAGATAAATGGCGCCTGCAAGCAGCCAGACCTCAAAAGCGAGAAATGTTTCCGCCACAATCGCCTGGCTGCGCATGGTCAGATCCGCCACCGCAATCGCGCTGACCAGCGAAGTATCCTTGAGCAGGGCGATGGCCTGATTGGTAAGCGCGGGCAACATATTGCGGATGGCCTGCGGCAAGATTACAAGGCGGAAAGCCTGGCCTACATTCAGGCCAAGACTCAGGGCTGCCTCCCACTGGCCTCGATCCACGCCCAGCAGTCCGGCGCGAAAAACCTCGGCAAGATACGCGCCTTCAAACAGCCCCAGCGCTGTGACTGCCGTCCAGAAAGGACTCAGGGAGAGCAGCGGCGAAACAAGAAAATAGGCAAAAAACAGCTGAAGCAGCAAGGGCGTATTGCGCCACAGGGTAACATAAACGCGGGAAACAAGAACGCAGGCCGGCCAGGGCGAAAGCCGGAAAATGGCTGCTGAAATTCCACAAACCGTGGCAAGGCATATTCCCAGGCCCGCAATGCCAAGGGTCATCAGAACGCCTTCCAGCAGCGGACCCGGCACAAAGCCGGCCTGCGTAAAATGGCCAAAATGCCGCCAGACCCGATTCCATTGCCATTCGTACTGGAAGCCTTCGCTTGCCAGACGCAGCCAGAGCCAATAAATCAGGAAGGCGAGGCTTGCTGCAAGAAACAGACGCAAGAACCGGCTGCCGGAAAAAAGCCTGCTGGCGCGGCCAGAAATCAGACGCCATTTATGAGCCAACATGTGAAGCCATCATTGCGCCCAGAATTGCCCATGTCAAGAAAAACTCAATAAGGAACCTGCCTTATTGCCCTGATTCCTGGATACGGCAGCCTGCCGCTCACACATGCCCATGAAACTATTTTTCCGAAGCGCCGTATCCGCGCAATTTCGCATGCAGGGTTTTGCGCGTAATGCCCAGGGCCCTGGCGGTTTCAGTCTTGTTATTGCCCAGGCGCTTCAGGGTATGAAGGATGACGCGCTTTTCAATCTCATCAAGCGTGGGCAGCTCTTCAGCAGAAAGCGCAATCCCGGGTAGGGCCTGCCTGTCGCAAGCCGGGGCGTTCTGGCCGCAGCGGGCAAGCATCTTTTCAGGCAATACGCGCGCCTGGATGGATTCGCCGGGCATGAGAATTATGGCGCGCTCCATCACATTCGCCAGTTCGCGCACATTGCCTGGCCAGTCCCATGCGGCCAGGCGCTCAAGCGCGTCGCTGGCAATGCCGGAAAAAGGGCGCTTGTTCTGGGCGGCGAATTTGCGGGCAAAATGACTTGCCAGAAGCGGTATATCCTCCTTGCGCTCCCGCAGGGGCGGCATTCGCAATGCCATCACGTTCAGCCTGTAATAGAGATCTTCGCGAAAATTGCCTTGCGCCACTTCGCTGGCCAGATCGCGATTGGTCGCGGCGACAACCCTGCAATCCACAGGAACCGGCCTGGAGCCCCCCACAGGAACAATTTCACGCTCCTGCAACGCGCGCAGGAGCCGAACCTGCATGGCGGGCGGCATCTCGCCGATTTCATCCAGAAAAATCACTCCCCCCCTGGCCTGGCTGAACAAGCCCTCATGCTTTTTGTCCGCGCCGGTAAACGCGCCTTTTTCATGGCCGAAAAGTTCTGAAGCCAGCAGGGTTTCAGTCAGGGCGCCGCAATTTACAGCCACAAAAGGACCCCTGGCGCGACCGCTGGCCAGATGAATCGCCCTGGCGGCCAGCTCCTTGCCAGTGCCGGACTCGCCTTCAATCAGCACTGTAGCTTCAGTGGGCGCGATGACTTTAATCATTGCGGCCAGATCGCGCATGACCTGGCTGCGCCCCAGCAGCGGCGAGGTTTCGGCGGCAGCCGCAAGCTGGGCGTTTTTTCGCGCAAGGCCCAGTTTTTCAGCCGCATTGCGCAATGTAATGCGCAATTTTTCAAAATCAAGCGGTTTTGTCAGGTAATCCCAGGCGCCATTGCGAATCGCGTTGACTGCGTCTTCCACTTCCGAATAGGCTGTCATGATTATGACCGGCAATTCCGGCCTGGCCGCATGAATCTTCGCAAACGCCTCAAAGCCTCCCATTACCGGCATGCGGCCATCCAGCAAAACCAGATCCGCGCTTTCAGCCTGCGCTACGGCTTCTGCGCCATTACAGGCCATTACTGGCTCATATTCCCATTCCCTGAGCAGGGCGCCCAGCATTTCGCGATGACTTTTGTCATCATCTGCCACCAGCGCGACAAATTCATTTTTCATACGCGAGCCTGCGGAAGATAGATGCTGAATGTCGAGCCCCTGCCAGGCTTGCTGGACACTGTAATCAGGCCGCCATGCGCTTCAATGATCTGGCGGCTCAGGGCAAGCCCAAGTCCTGCGCCCTGCGCCCGCGTTGTAAAATACGGCGTGAAAATCTGGGCCGCAACCGCCGCATCCATCCCCTCGCCAGTATCGCTGACAGTGATCAGCGCGCAGGCCCTGCCGCGCTCAAGCGCAAGCGGAATTTCCCGGGAGCCAGGCGGGAGCAGGGCAGCTGCCAAAACAACCTTCTGCCCTGGCTGGCAAGCCTGAATCGCATTGAGCAGCAAATTCAGGATAACCTGCACAATACGTCCGGAATCAAGGCAGACAATCCGGGACGAAACCGCGCCAAACCTGCCTTCCAGCTCCACTCCTCCGGCTTTGGCATCTGGCAGCGCCACTGCCAGGGCGTGCTCAAGCGGCTTGCCCAGTTCGACGTTTTCAGTCTGCAACCCGGGTTTTTTTGCCAATTGCAGAAGATCGCCAAGGACATTGTTCAGACGCCCGGCCTCTCCGGCCAGCAGTTCGGCAGTAGCCATCGCCACGGCATCGGCAGCCATTCTGCCCTTGAGATATTCCGCATAGCCGCAAATGGAACTCAGCGGATTGCGGATTTCATGAGCAAGGCCGGATGCGATCTTGCCAAGCTCGGCAAGACGCTGCGCCTCATCCAGTTTGCGCTTCAGACGCCTGGTTTCGCCAAGCTCCCTTATTGTCACAAGGTATTCACTTCCTGGCATTGGCTCGCCCTGCAAACGGGAAACCGTAACGCTTGCCGGCTCATAAAGGCCAGGGCGGATTTCCAGGCTGATTTCCTTTTCCTGCATCTGGCCCGGGCTTCCGGCAAGCAGCGCGTCCCAGTCCGGACCATCCAGGGAGCGGATATTACGCGGCTTTTCACCAAAAAGGCTGTTGGCTGATTCATTGGCAAAAAGCGCGTAGCCTGCCTTATCCAGCAGCAGTATCGCCCAGGGGTAGCTGTCAAGAATCTGAAGCGCCACAGCCTCGACATCTATTAACCGCCTTCTGGCAAACAGGTATCGCCGGCACAGCACAAGCGCTACGCCAGCTACCAGCAGAAAACCAAGGAGCACGCCGGCTCCCAGCCAGGATCGCACCCAGATTGCGGCTATCTCCCTGTGAAAGTCGCCAGCGTCAAGCGCGATAAAGATGATCTGGCTATCCGGCTCATGCCTGTGCCCCGGGTGCAGCCGCCCCGGCCTGAAAATCTGCCAGGTTTCATAAATATTCTCATCGTCTGGCAAAAAACGGCCCTGCATCTCCGGCCCTGGCGCAAGTCTGCCCATTTCACGGGAAGAATAAAGCCGCTTTCCCGCTATGCCGGGCGAGCTGTCCCGCAGGATCTCGCCTGCCCCGTTCGTAATCGCGATCCAGGCGATCCCTGGCTGCCTGGCAAGCTCCTGCAAACCATTCGGCAAATTGAGCCTGCCCACGCTTTCCGCAGCCAGGGCGATTGTTGCAGCCCGCAAATGGAAGGCATAAAAACGCCTGTCTTCCTCTTCGCTTACAATCCGCGCAATGACAGCCCAGGACGCGCAAAGCCAGATAACTGACAAAAGCAGGCCTGCCAGCGCAAGGCGTGGCCACGGCGCGGTTTTACCCTGGGTCATGGCGGCTACAATAGTCAAACCCGGGGCGATTCGCAAATGCGCAGTCTCACGAACAAAACCGCTCATAGCGCTTGCAATCAGTCTTGCATGGGTCTATCCTGATTAGCCGGAAAAGGAAGCGCAAGGAAAACTCCATGAATATAACCATAAACGGCTCCACTGAAGCGGGCGACTATTCAACTGTAGCAGAGCTGCTCGCAAGCCAGGGGCTGGACCCCAAACTGGTTGTCGTTGAATTGAACTGCAAGATAGTGCCAGCGGCTGATTTTGGGCAAACCAGCCTCCAGGAAGGCGATTCTGTTGAAATAGTCCAGTTTGTGGCAGGCGGCTAGACATGTATGCCAATAACACAGATGGCCCCCTTGTCATAGGCGGCCAGGAACTGACTTCCCGACTGTTCATTGGCACTGGCAAACTTGGCGACGATGCCCTTATTCCGCAAATCGCAGCTGCCAGCGGCGCGGAAGTCATTACAGTGGCCATGCGCCGCGTTGAGAAAGGCCAGAAAGGCATCATCAGCCATATACCCGAAAATATGCGCCTCTTGCCCAACACCTCTGGCGCGCGCACTGCCGGGGAAGCCGTGCGCCTCGCGCGCCTGGCCCGGGCCGCAGGCTGCGGCAACTGGATCAAGATTGAAGTTATCTCGGATTCACGCCACTTGCTCCCCGATGGCTACGAAACTGCGAAAGCCACCGAAATTCTCGCAAAAGAAGATTTCGTCGTGCTGCCGTACATTAATCCTGATCTCTATGTCGCGCGAGCCTGCGCGAATGCCGGCGCAGCCGCTGTCATGCCGCTCGGAGCGCCCATTGGCACCAATCGCGGCCTGCAGACCCGCGAAATGATCGCTATCCTGATTCAGGAGCTGGACTTGCCGGTTATTGTTGACGCAGGCATTGGCAAGCCATCCCAGGCTTGCGAAGCCATGGAGATGGGAGCGGCAGCCTGCCTTGTGAACACAGCGATTTCCTCCGCTGCCAATCCTGTCGGCATGGGCAAGGCTTTCGGCGAAGCTGTCAGGGCGGGCAGGGAAGCGTTCCTGGCAGGCCCGGGCGCTGTCGCAGCCCTGGGCGCGGATGCCATCGCCTCATCGCCCCTTACAGGGTTCCTGCGCTAATCATGGCGGCCTTTCAGGATCTTCTGGCCCTCTGGCCACGCGACAGGATTAAAAGCCATCTTGAAAAGGCGACGGCAGGCGATGTCTGCGCAAGCCTCATCCGGGCCGCAAGCCAGGATCTGGATGCGGAAGGCTTTCTCACGTTGCTCACTCCAGCCGCAGCTGACGCGCTCGAGGACATGGCGCAAACAAGCCATGCGCTGACAAGGCGCAATTTTGGCCAGGCAGTGCATATTTTTACGCCCTTGTACATCTCGGACGTGTGCGAGAACCAGTGCCGCTACTGCGGCTTCAATGCCCGCAACAGGCAAAAACGCCGCCACCTGCAAGTGGACGAGGCAAAAGCTGAGGCATTCGCCATTGCTGACGCTGGCTTTCAGCATGTTCTGCTGCTTACCGGAGACGCGCGCCGCCTGTCCTCCCCGGAATATATCAGCCAGGTCGCGCAAGCCATCAAGCCGCGCTTCGCATCAGTGGGCATTGAAGTCTATGCCCTTTCCGAAGCAGAATATGCGCTGCTGATCAGCGCTGGCGTTGATTCAATGACAATGTTTCAGGAAACGTACAATCCGGATCTCTACTCCTGGCTGCACCCGGCCGGCCCCAAGCGCGATTACAGCTGGCGCCTGAATGCGCCCGCCCGCGCCGCTGACGCCGGCATCCGCTCAATAGGCATTGGCGCCCTGCTCGGCCTGGATGAATTCGCATATGACGCCTTTGCCACTGGCCTTCATGCCTGGTGGCTGCAGCGAACCTATCCTGGCGTGGATATCAGCGTTTCAATTCCGCGCATTTGCCCGCATGAAGGCGATTTTGAAATAACGCATGGCGTGACGGACAGGCAACTGGCGCAGTATGTCGCCGCGCTGCGCTGCTTTTTGCCCCGCGCAGGCATCACCTGCTCCAGCAGAGAAAGCGCATATATGCGCAATCACCTGATTCCCCTGGGAGTGACGCGAGTGTCTGCTGGCGTGTCAACTGCGGTCGGCGGCCGGGCGACCGAAGATCTTCATAACCCGGGCCAGTTTGAAATTTCAGACACCCGCAGTCTTGAGCAAATGATCTCGGATCTGGCGAACAGGGGCTACCAGGCAGTGCTGAAAGACTGGGAAGCGATCTAGCAAGTGCCTGCGCGTTTCCGCAACGGCCTTGCGCGTTATTTCACGCCCGAACAGCTCGCTGCTCTTTCCAGCGCAAAAATCGGCATTGCCGGCGCTGGCGGTCTGGGCTCAAATGCGGCCATGCTCCTTGCCCGCTCCGGCATCGAAAATTTCATCATTGTTGATCATGACCATGTTGAACCCTCCAACCTGAACAGGCAGCACTACTGGCCGGATCATCTGGGTCTGCCCAAGGTCGAAGCGCTGGCTGCCCAGCTGCTGGCGCTGAATGATCAAATCAGGATTGAAAAACTCCAGCAACAGCTTGAGCCGGATTCAATGGCGGCTATCGCGGGCAAGGCAAATATCTGGGTTGAGGCCCTGGATGCGCCTGAAACAAAAAAAATGTTTGTTGAAAGCGCGCTGCTCGCAGGCGCAAAAGTGGCCGCCGCTTCAGGTCTGGCAGGTTTTGGCGGCCCGCCAATGCGGAAACGCCGTTCAGACAACCTGATAATTGTGGGCGATTATGTTACTTCCATAGAGATGGCGCCGCCATTGGCCCCGCGGGTTACCCAGGCAGCCGCGCTGCTTGCTGATTCCGTGCTCGAATTCATTCTCGGCCCTGCCCCCAGGTAGAAATCGGCCCTGTTTTCCGGCCACATATCCAAAGACCAGCCTTGTCATAAAGCGCAGATCCCGGGCCAGGACAGCGGCAAGGAGAACTTCCAGGCTCGCCTTTGCCAACGCTGCATGGAAACCGGCTATTCCGGCTTTGCGCCGGAGGCGCTTTCCTGCGCCTTTTTCATCGCCTCCCTGCGGGCAGCAACATTGTCCGAGAACTGCGGACTGTCCGCCATGCTCATGAAAGTCCTCAATATTGCCGGCTGATGATCTATAAAAAATAACGCACGCATGTCGGCAGTATTTTCACGGTTTGTGCCCAGAAGCCAGGATTCATACAGGGCGGCCAGCGGCCTTGCAGCCAGGCTCAGCATTACGTCCTGAAATTCCTGGGCGGATTTGGGCTGGCCGGCGCCGCTTGTGCCAGTCTGAATGCCCTCGGGCGTTGTTTTTGCCATAATTGTAAACTGAAATGCTTCATCAGCCATTATCCGTCTCCCGCGTCCATTTTTTAAATTCATATCCGGCAATCCTGGAGCGCCATGCAAACTCCAGGCAAAAAATAAGGGCTTGCGCTTGCAAACCCTTGAAATGTCTGGTGCCGAGAGACAGGATTGAACTGCCGACGCAGGGATTTTCAGTCCCTCGCTCTACCAACTGAGCTATCTCGGCGACCCAGGAAATCTTTTAGGCTACAAGGCGGCTTTTTGCAAGCCTTTTACACACTTCTGAAAAAAATTTACTCCGGCCGAAAGCGAAACAGGCGCACTTCCAGCGGCTGCCCGTTCTCGCTTGCCATCGCGCTGACCACATACGCGTATTCCGTTTCACGGTCTTGCGGCGGACAGGGGCCAGTGTAATGGCGCGTCAATGCGCCTTCAGGAATCAGGCCCGAGCCGTCTTCCTGCCAGGTGCCCCCGCCGAGAAAACGGTCTGGCTCGCCCTTTTCCAAAAGGCGGACATCATAAAATTTTGTTCCCTTTGGCGCATAGGCGACAGTAATTTCAGGCGAAATGCGCGAACAGCGATGAATCTCGCGAAAATCAACCGAAATCTCCATTTTGTCATCATCCGCCACACCCGCTTCCCTGCTTGCGCAGCCCGACAGAATCAGGCAAGCCCCGGCCAGGATATATGCCAGTACGCCAAATCTGTCTGAAAGCATTTCCGACCTCCTAAATGTTGCATAGCCATTGCCGTGCCTATATAATTGAACGCAGGCGCAAACACAAGACCTCAGGAGTCCCCCATGGCGATTCTATCAGAAAAAGTTACAGGCTACCTTGAAAATGCCTCCTGGATCAGGCGCATGTTTGAGCTTGGCAGCCAGCTCAAGGCGCAATACGGAGCCGAAAATGTCTATGACTTCAGCCTAGGCAATCCGGATTTGCCAGCGCCGCAGGCTGTAGTGGACGGGCTGAAAGAAATAGCAAGCCAGGCCAGCGAGCCTTTCGCCTTCGGCTATATGCCAAATGGCGGTTTTCCCTGGCTGAGGGAGAAGCTTGCCCGCCATCTTTCCGCGGAGCAAAACATAAACCTTGGCGCTGATGAAGTCATTCTGACCAATGGCGCGGCTGGCGCGATAAACTCCTTTTTGCGCGCTGTCGTAAACCCTGGCGAAGAAGTCATCACAATTGCGCCATATTTTGTGGAATACGGTTTTTACTGCGAAAATCACGGCGCAACGCTCAAGCCTGTGCCAGCAAACCCGAAAGATTTCATGCCGGATCTGGCCGCGCTTGAAAGCGCGATCACGCCAGCAACGCGCGCCGTACTGATCAATACCCCGAACAACCCTACTGGCGCGATTTATTCGGCCCAGACCCTGAAAGCGCTGGCGCGCCTTCTGGAAAACAAGAGCCAGGAATACGGCAAGCCAATCTGGCTAATCTCAGACGAGCCATACCGCTTCCTGGCCTACGATGGCCAGCAGCCGCCCTCCATCCTGCCCCTGTACCCATACGCTGTCGCGATCAGCTCCCTTTCCAAAAACATGTCCCTGCCTGGCGAAAGGATTGGCTATATCGCCATTTCGCCGCGGCTGAAAGAGAAAGCCGAGCTCATGGCTGGCCTTACGCTCACAAACCGCATTCTCGGCTTTGTCAATCCGCCTGTAATAGGCCAGCAAATTCTTGCCCGCGCCATTGGCTCAAATGTGGATATTGACATTTACGCAAACCGGCGCAAGGCAATGGCGGAAACATTGCGCGATGGCGGCTATGAATTTGTAATGCCGCAGGGCGCGTTCTATTTCTTCCCCAAGGCGCCTGGCGGCGATGATGTGGCATTTGTCAAGCGTCTGCTTGAAGAGAGAATCCTGGCAGTGCCTGGCTCGGGTTTTGGCTGGCCTGGCCATTTCCGCCTCGCTTTCTGCGTAAATGAAAATGTCATCCGCAACGCCGCGCCCGGCTTTGCCCGCGCAGCCGCCGCGCTTGCCTGATCTCCGGAGACCACAATGGGAAAATTTCTGACTGCCCTCTGCCTGCTTGCGCTCTTTCTGTACGCGCCGCAAGAGCCTTTCGCCAAAGGCGCGCCTGCAACCATAATCAGCGTCAAGGAAGCTGCCGCATTGCTCGACAAGGGGGATGTTATCATTCTGGATGTGCGCACTCCTGCGGAATTCGCCCAGGGCCATCTGCCAGGAGCGCGCAACATGGATTTTTTTGGCGGCCGCTTTGATCACGACGCTGCCAATCTGCCTGCAGACAGGCAGATTCTGCTATACTGCAGCAGCGGCAAACGCTCGGCTGGAGCTGCTGAAGCGCTAAAGGGAGCCGGGGTTAAAAAAATCCTGGATATGCATCAGGGTTTCCAGGCCTGGGAAAAGGCGGGCATGCCTGTAGAAAAATAGGCTCCGGCCCCTGTTGATCTGCCTCCCTATCCAGTCGGAAACTCGCAGCAGGGTCAGGCTGCGCCAAAACTGCCCTGGCCGCCAAGATAGGCTTCGCGCACGCTCGGATTGGCCAGCAGGTTTGCGGCGCTGTCCTCGAGCGCCACAGAGCCGACTTCCAGCACATAGCCCCGGGTAGCCAGCTTTAGCGCCGCGCGCGCATTCTGCTCCACAAGCAGCACTGTAACGCCCTTCTGGTTGATGGCGCGGATTGTGTCAAAAATGGAGCGCACAAGCAGGGGCGCAAGACCCAGGGAGGGCTCATCCAGCAGCAGCAGCCGCGGCTGCGCCATCAGGGCCCTGCCTATGGCCAGCATTTGCTGCTCCCCGCCGGAAAGCGTCCCAGCAAGCTGGTTTTTGCGCTCAAAAAGACGGGGGAACAGGGAGAATATCCATTCCAAAGTGGAATCGCTGCGTTTCCTGTCCTGAATCCGGAAAGCGCCAAGCCGCAAATTCTCAAGCACAGTCATGGCGCCAAAAACACGTCTGCCTTCGGGCGACTGGGAAATGCCCAGTCCGACCACATCATGCCCGGGCACTGCCAGAAGGGATTTGCCGCAAAAATTGATCTGCCCGCTGACTGGCTTTATCAGGCCGCTGATAGTGAGCAGGGTTGTGCTCTTGCCTGCCCCGTTCGCGCCCAGAATGGTTACAACCTCGCCTTCATGCACGACAAGGTCAATGCCATGCAAGGCCTGGACATTGCCATAGGCCACGCAAATTCCGGAAAGCTCAAGCAGCGGCGCCATTACCATTGCTCATTGTCAACGCCAAGATATGCCTCCACAACAGCCGGATTCTCGCGCACAGTGTCCGGAGCGCCTTCCGCAATCAACGTGCCGTGCTCCAGCACAATCAGCTTTTCACATATTTTCATNACCAGGCGCATATCATGCTCAATCAGGAGGATAGTGATGCCGCGCTCGCGAATTGCGAGGATGAGCTTGACCAGCTCCGCAGTTTCCTGATCATTCATGCCACCTGCGGGTTCATCCAGTATGATCAGCACAGGGTCGGAAGCAAGGGCCCTCGCTATTTCCAGAAGCCTCTGCTGGCCGTAGGCAAGGGCGGANGCCATATCCGCATAATGGCTGGCAAGGCCTACAAATTCCAGTTCCCGCATGCAGCGAATGATGGCCGCCCTTTCCTCGCGGCGCATGGAGGGCGTATGAAACATGCAGGCAAACAGGCCGGCANGCATNCGGCAATGGCGCCCGGCNAGAATATTCTCAAGCGCGGGCAGCCTNCCAAAAAGCCTGATGCTCTGAAAGGTGCGGGCAATCCCCAGCTTCACTATCCGGTGCGGCTTGAGGCCGGTTATGTTTTTGCCAGCAAATTCGATTCTGCCCCGNTCGGGCCTGTAATTTCCCGTAATGCAATTAAAAACCGTTGTCTTGCCTGCGCCATTTGGNCCAATAAGGCCGACAATGCTGCCCTGCTCCACTTCAAAGGANAGATCATTGACAGCGGTAAGGCCGCCAAAAACCTTGGTCACATCTGTGAGCTTGAGCAGGCTCATCCCCGCTCCGGACGGATGCTTGCCGGAATGACATAACGTCTGGGCAATGGCGGCAAAAGCCCCTGCGGCCGCCAGATCATCATCAGCATCATCGCCAGGCCGAAAATCAGCATNCTCGCTTCGGAAAACTCGCGCAAAAGCTCCGGCAGGCCAATGAAAAGNAATACGCTTGCCAGCACNCCCAGCTGACTGCCGCCAGAGAGGATGACAACTGCGAAGAGAATCACCGATTCCATGAAATTGAAAGATTCTGGCGCGATAGTAACCATTTTCGCAGCATAAACCGTGCCCACCATTCCGGCCCAGAAAGCGCCAAGCACAAACGCCGCAAGCTTGTAGCCTGTNACATCAATGCCGCAGCCTTCGGCAGCCACATCATCTTCCTNGATGCANTTCAGGGCGCGGCCAAAACGCGAATCCCAGAGGCTGTAAAAAAACAGCAGGCTTATGCCAACCATGCCCCAGACGAGATAATAGAACTGGATGCTCCTGACAATCCTGAAACCAAAAAAAACTGGCCTGGATATGCCAAAAATGCCGTTGGCTCCGCCAGTGAGATCAAAAACATTGTTGATCAGGGCGATACGGACTATTTCAACAATTCCTATTGTAACAATAAGCAGGTAGTCGCCACGCAGATGAATAATTGGCCTGGCTACAACCAGCCCAAACAGGCCGGCCGCCANTCCGGCCGGCAGCATTGTGGCAAAAATTGGCCAGTGCCAGGTTGTATTGACAATTGCGGTAACATAGGCCCCAACAGCAAAAAAGGCGGCATGGCCCATATTGAAAATGCCGGCCTGACCCAGCATGACGTTGAGGGACAGGGAGAGCAGGGCATAAATGCCGATCATGACGCAAACATCTGTCCAGTAGGCGTTGNCAAAAAACGGCAGAACCAGANTCAGCAAGCCGAGGGCAATGGCAAAAGGCTTCCGCTTCATAATTTGTCCGCCGANCGTTCGCCAAGGATGCCAGTCGGGCGAATTATGAGGATNAGAATCAGAACCAGGAAGGCGATCGCGTCCTTCCAGGCAAGGGCGACATAACCGGCAGCCAGAGCTTCGGTGACGCCAAGCAGAAAACCGCCCAGCATCGCGCCCGGGATATTGCCAATGCCNCCGAGAATNGCTGCAGTGAAAGCCTTGAGTCCATAGACCCAGCCCATTGTGAAATCTATCTGTCCATAATAAATGCCAACCATCAGCCCGGCAGCGCCTCCAAGACCTGGCCCGATCAGAAAAACAAGGGCGATCACGCGATCCACATTGATGCCCATGAGCCTGGCGGCGCCCTGGTCAATGGCCACAGCGCGGATCGCGGCGCCCATGCGGGTGCGCTGGATGAACGCCCAGAGAAGNACCATCAGGACAATGCTGATCGAGATCATGATCAGGCGGATGCCCGGAATGACCATGCCAAAAAGCGTCACTGTAAAATCTGGCCGCAAAAAATCAGGATAAACGTAGACCCGGGCGCCATAAATCAGCATGATGGCGTTTTCAAAAAAAATGGAGGCTCCCAGGGCAGAGACAACGGCTGAAAGCCGGCTGGCGTTGCGCAGCGGGCGATAGGCTGTGCGCTCCAGAAGCCAGCCCACAAGCGCGGCAAGCAGGCTCACCATGATGAAAACAGCGAACACCGCAAGCCCTGGCGAAAGAAAGCCGGAAAGATTCCAGCTGACAAGGAGCGTCAGGCCGAGATAGGAACCAATTGTGAAAATATCGCCATGGGCAAAATTGATGAGTTTCAGCACGCCATAGACCATGGTATAGCCAAGGGCTACGAGCGCATAAATGCCGCCTATGGCAAGGCCATTCAAAACTTGCTGGAAAAACTGTTCCATCTGCCTGGAAGCGGATAGCGGCGCAAGCCAGCAGGCCGGCCTGCGCCATGTCAATTACGGCTGCAGGACAAAGCCGCCCTGATCATTGACCCTGTAGGTGCGATAAAATTCGCCAATCCTGTCGCCGCGGGCATCAAAGCCCATGGGCCCGGACAGGCCGGCGCTGTCTTTCAGCTTTTTCAGATTGGCTGCTATCTCTTCGGGGCTGTCCGCGCCCTGCCGCAACGCGGCCTCAATGGCCATGAACGCGTCGCCTGCCAGTATTGCCCAGACAGACACTGGCGGCTGGCCGTATTTTTCCTGATAAGAGGCCAGAAAAGCCCTTGCCTCCTGACTGTCCATGTCCTGGGGCAGCGGCGGACTAATGAAAAAATAACCGGCAGCGGCTTCCGGCCCGGCAATCTTGACCAGATCCTGATGATTGGCCGCATCGCCGCCCATCATCGGCGTATCCCAGCCCATCTCCTTTTTCTGGCGCAAAAGCATGCCAGTTTCGGGATAGTAGCCGGTATAAAACACAAGATCTGGCCCGGCGGCCTTGAGCCTTGTGAGAATGGCGGTGTAATCACGCTCGCCAGGGGTAAGTGCGTCAAAGAAAATCACCGGAACGTCAGCGGCATTGAGCGCAGCCCGGGTTTCTTCCGCAAGCCCCTTGGCATAGGATGAATTGTCATGCAAAAGGGCAACGCGCCTGTAGCCGCCGCTGGCGATTACGGCAGCCGCGGATTTGCCCTGGGCGTCATCCCTGGGGGAAGTGCGGAAAAAAAGCGGCAAGCCCTTTTCCGTAAGGCGCACGCTGGTCGAGCCCGTGCCAATCTGCACCACCCCGCTCTCGTCAAAGATATTCTGGCTGGCCTCGGTAACAGCGGAGCCATACGTGCCTATCACTGCCGCGACGCCGGCGGAGACGAGCTTCTGGGCAGCAAGGGCGGCGGTGCGCGGATCTCCGGCATCATCCTCTATGACAAGCTCTACCTTCTTGCCATTGATGCCCCCCCTGGCATTGGCCTGCTCAACAAGCAAACTGACTATGTTTTTCATATCCTGGCCTTCCGCCGCCCATTTGCCGGTAAGCGGACACATCAGGCCAATCTTTATGTCCCCGGCCAGCGACGGGCTTGCGGCCAGGACTGCCAGACAGAGCGCAATCAGCAAGCGCCAGACAAATTTCATCTGCATTCCCCTAATAAGTGCCTGTAAGACAGCCAAAGTCCGGCTGCCACTTCTTTGAAACACAATAAATTCCAAGTTTAACACAGGCGCGAATAAAATAAAAGCGCGATTTCAGCCGCTGTTCCAGGCCAGCGTCAGGGAAACACCACATGGCACAAGACCTATCCAATTTTGCACAAATTTTGCATGTAAACTGGCGATAATAATTTTTTCAAAATTTTGGTATTTTAAGGCAATTATTGCCGGGAGAAGTTATGGCAGTATCAGGGATTAACAATTACAGGGACGCGATGTACCAGTGGCAGTCCCAGCAGCTGAAAACCACTGGCGCTTCCAGTTCCAGCACAGCCAGCTCGACAGCGCTGAACGCGCTTTTTGGCGGATCAGCCTCCATGACAAGCCAGATCTCAAGCATGGTCGAGCTGACCAAATACGCGATGGACCAGATGGGGCTTTCATCAGATGCGCGCGTTACATTCAGCCAGATTGGCAAATACCGCGAGCAGCTGCAGAGCGAATTCAACGCCGGCGTGAAAAAGGGGCTTGAGGAAAGCGGCATCAGCAATCTTGCAGCGCTTTCGTTTGAGCTGGACAAAAATGGCGCGATCACTGCCGTTGGCGAAAATGCGAAAGATCGCAAGACGGCCCAGGCATGGCTGGATGCAAATCCATCCTACGGCAAAACCCTGCTTGAGAATCTGCCAGAGGATGCCTTTGCCAGCTCTTCGTCAATCGCGTTCAATATATCCACTACAGGCAAAATCACTGTCAAGGATTCCATTCAGGACAAGGTGCAGGCTGTTCTCAACCAGAAGGGCGATCTGGCGGACAATGCCAGAAGCCGCATGAAAACAGCGGGCATTGACATCAACTATCCGGTTGAATTCACATTTGACGCGGATGGAGCCATCAAGGTCGCAGGCGATTCGGAACAGGCCAGCCAGATCAACGCCTGGCTGAAAGAAAATCCCGAGCTTGGCTCAGAGCTGCAAGCCATCTTCAGCAAGCAGAAGATTGATCCCTCTTCAGTAACAGTCCGCCTTGGCAGCCAGGGGGCGTTGCAGGCGACAGTAAGCAACGCGGAGCTCAGGGATATCCAGGCCGGCTTTGACAAGGCTGGCGATACTGGCCAGAAGCTGATTTCCGGCCTTGGCAATCTGGGCATTGACAAGAACATCAATTTCAGCATCCAGATTGGCACAGACGGCAGCTTCAAGGTAATCAGCGATCACCCGGACGCAGCCAAATTGCAGCAGTTTTTTGACGACAATCCCGAGCTCGTCAAAAAGTTCCGCCAGATTGAGACGCTGGCCGGCATTGACGACGCGCGCAAGGCAATGCAGATTTCGCCTTCCTCAATGCGCAAGCGCATCCAGATTGAATCCATGAGCGCCTGGTGGGCGGGTTCCGGCAATGCCAATTCCTATTTTGGCCAGTATTCCGGCGTTAGCGGCCTTTCCCTGCTCTCCGGCCTGAATCTGCAAATCTAGGGAATAGTGCTTGCCCCGGACTTTGGCATAAGCTATATTTTTCAGGCCGCAACATGGGCGGCCAGTGAATCAGGCAGACTTGCAAGGAGTGGGGCATGACAATCCGGACTGGCAGAATAGGCGCGCTCGCTGAAAAATTAAATGAGGCCTATTACAGGCGCACATGGAATTCGGACAAGATCTGCCAGGGCGCGGTTGAACTGATTCCCACGGATCACGCCACAGCCATTCTGGACAATTGCCTGCGCATTGTGTTTTTTCCCTACGGAGCCAAGGCGCCGGCAAGCAGGGAGGAATTTGACAGGGTTGTCGAGCAGATGACTGCAACGCTTGGCGAGCTCAGGCGCAACATAGCCGAGCACAATATAACTGAAAAAATATGCGGCAGGGGCATCCTGGCCCAGTATAACGCCAACGCCATTTTTTACGGCTTTGGCAGCATCAGGATCCGGGAAAATATTGCCACTGAAATGCGGGCCATAAATCTCCTTGTCAGCCAGGCCGCAACGCCGGAGGATCGGGAAGGCTATGCGCGCATCAGGGATGTCGCCACGAAACTGGCGCATACGGTGTATGAAGCAACCAGCGAGCTTGAGAATAATTTCGCCACTCTGGCTGCCTGCCTTGTAGAAACGGATTTTTAATATTTTGCCAAGTTTGACAAAATCGCCTGCGACGCCCTGCCCCGTCCCAGGCGATTTGCCGTTTAGAAGCTGGCGGAATTTGCAATAGCCAGCCTGCGGCGTTCAATCCTTCAAAACCGGAGCTCTAATGAAAGCATGCCTGGGTAAATTGCACGACAAGCCGGTAATGATCGAAGTGCGCGATGGCATAGTCTATATTGATGACGAACCGGAGCCAATCAAGAATGTCACGGAAGCGGACATCGAAGCCTTTCAGGCTGATCTGGACAATGTGCCCGCAAGCGACGACGAAGGCCATGAAGCGCTGCTCAATGCCATTCGCGCGGCATTTCTGGCGAAGCTGCTTGGCAACGCCGTAGGCGACGAAACGGTCAGCCGCCTCTCCCATATTCTCGATTCCGTGCATTATGACGTTTTGCAGTACCTTGGAGAAACCGGAGATTAAGGCTTTCTCTCTCCTGGCGCTGCCATAAGCCGCAGGCTGCCCTCCTCCCCCGGGCGCGGCTGGGCGGCCATGCGACGTTGCCCTTGCCCGGCATTTGCGATAAGGGTAAGGCATGAATGCGAATAATCTGGATGCCAGACTGGCCAGCCTTGCGGCGCTCCTTGAAGACGCCAGGGCGCTCTCTCCTGTAGCGCTCAAACTTTCCGGCGAAAATACCATAGCTGACGCAATGATTGTCGCAACTGCGACATCCAGGCGCCAGGCCCAGGGACTCGCCGAGGCCGTTGTGGACTGGTGCAAGAAAAACGGCCAGGAATATCTGCATACGGAAGGCTTTGATACTGGCGAATGGATACTGGTGGACGCAAACGACATCATAGTCCACATTTTCCTGCCTGACAGCCGCGAAATGTATCGCATTGAAGATCTCGCGGCCAGGGCTCCAAAAAAGGAGAACCGGCAATGACGCCAACATTGTTGCTCATACTTGATGGCTGGGGCCTCCCCCCGGAAAATGAAAACAAAAAGGCCGACGCGCCGCTGCTGGCGAAAACGCCCAATCTGGACCGCCTGTTCCGGGAACGGCCCCATTCAAAAATGAACGCTTCCGGGCGGGCTGTGGGACTGCCTGCCGGATACATGGGCAATTCGGAAGTCGGCCACCTCAATATTGGTGCCGGCAGAATCGTTTACCAGGACATGACCAAAATAGATGTGGCCATTGAAAACGGCAGTTTCGCCAAAAATCCGGTCTTTCAGGACCTGTTCGCCAAAGTCAGGGACCGGAAGGGGAGGCTGCATCTTGTTGGCCTGGTTTCGGATGGAGGGGTGCACAGCCATATTGACCATCTTGTTTCGCTATGCAAGCTTGCCTCCGAAGCCGGGCTGCCTGTGCGCATTCACTGCATTCTCGATGGCCGCGACACTGACCCGCATGCTGGCGCGAAATTCGTGGCTGATCTTGAGCGGGCAATCCGCGATTTGCCGGACGTGCTGATCGCCGACCTGATTGGCCGCTTTTATGCGATGGATCGCGACAAGCGCTGGGAGCGGGTAAAGGAAGCCTGGGATCTTTTCGCGCATGGCACGAGCGACGCGGGCCTTGAGGCGCCCAATGCCGCGGCAGCCCTGCAGGCCTCCTACGCCAGCGACGTCACAGATGAGTTCGTCAAGCCCGTGGTGCTAAAGGATGGCAGGCTGCCCGGAGAGCCGCAGGGGATGGCCGATGGCGATGGCCTCTTCTTTTTCAACTTCCGCGCGGACCGGATGCGCGAAATCGTCCAGGCATTTATCGACAAGGATTTCACCGCCTTTGAGCGCGGCCGCGTGCCAGGCCTCTGCGGCGTTGCCTCAATGACTCCGTATGAGGAAACTTTCGACATTCCGGTGGCGTTTCCCAAGGAAGCCATAGCCATGGGTCTTGGAGAGCTGGTTTCCAGAGCCGGTATGCGCCAGCTGCGGCTTGCCGAAACCGAAAAATACGCGCATGTAACCTATTTTTTCAATGGCGGACGCGAAGAGCCATTTGAGGGAGAAGACCGAATCCTAGTGCCCAGCCCCCGCGATGTGGCGACATACGATCTCAAGCCGGAAATGAGCGCGCGCGAAGTGACGCAAAAATTTCTCGAGGCCTGGAAATCGGGCAAATACGATTTTGTAGTCTGCAATCTGGCAAACGGAGATATGGTGGGCCACACGGGCAATCTGGAAGCGGCCGAGAAAGCCTGCGCTGTAGTGGACGAGTGCGTGGGCAAAATGGCGCAGGCTGTTGAAGACAGCGGCGGCCGGATGATTGTGATCGCCGATCATGGCAACTGCGAAGTGATGCTGACGCCCGAGGGCCAGCCGCACACTGCCCACACTACCAATCCTGTGCCGTTTCTGCTGATTGAGCCAGACGGCAGGAAAGTGCGCCTGAAGGATGGCAAACTCGCGGATGTGGCGCCCACCATCCTGAAGCTCTGGGGCCTGGAGCCGGCAGCGGAGATGACTGGTGAAAGCCTGGTGGAGGCATGAATGGCTGACAGGCTCGACCGGCCGCTTGCGCCAGTGCCGCCAGACGGGATGGAGATTCTCATTTTTTACAAGTGCCCGCACTGCGGAAAGCATGTTGGCGTAGCCTCCCCTACTGACCCCAGAATGGTTACATGCGAAGGCTGCCGCATGGCGTTTCCGATTATTCCGATTGATGAGCACGGGATTCACTATATTCGCATCATGCTGGCCGGCGGCAAGGCAGCCGCGGACCCTGATTTTCTGTAAGAGGTGGTTTTAATGCCAGAATTGCCAATCGCCAGGCTTGAAGACGCTGCAGGGGCCACTACCGAATCCTGGCGCACTTTCAGGATAATGGCGGAACTCGTCAATGCCCTGGATATTCTCAATGAAGTCAAGCCGCATTGCATCTCCATATTCGGCTCGGCGCGAAGCGGGCCAGAGAGCGCAGAATACCAGGCAGCCGAAAAGCTGGCCGGCATGCTGGTCAAGGCCGGCTTTGGCGTGATCACGGGCGGGGGGCCAGGCGTCATGGAAGCGGCCAACAAGGGCGCGACCGAGGCGGGCGGCGTTTCCGTAGGGCTGCACATCCGCCTGCCGCAGGAGCAGTATTGCAACAAATACGTGAATGTGCGCTGCAACTTCCGCTATTTCTTCATNCGCAAGTTCATGTTNGTNAANTATGCCNNNGCNTATGTGGTCATGCCCGGCGGCATGGGCACAATCGACGAATTATCGGAAGCGTTTGTGCTTGCCCAGACAGGACGCGCCAGGCCATTCCCCATTCTCCTTTACAATGGCGATTTCTGGCGCGGTTTTATGGACTGGCTGTCCGGGCCAATGACGGAAAAAAANTTCATCACCCGGGAAGAGCTTGACCGCCAGATCACGGTTTTCGACAAGCCGGAAGACATTGTTTCCCACCTGTGCAAGATAATCTTTCTCTGAACCGCTATCGCGAATTTGANCGGGCAGGGCCGCTGGGCCNGTGCCCGCCAGGNTGGACGTGGGACAAGCTGATGGAGCTTGCCCTTGAGCAGGCATTTGACGCCATGACNCAGGGCGATATTCCAGTTGGCGCGGTGCTGGCAGACAGGGATGGCAAAATTCTGGCAAGAGCTGGCAATCGGGTTGAGCGGGATTCCGATCCTTCAGCCCATGCCGAGATCCTGGCCTTGCGGGAAGGAGCGCGCGCCCTGGGGCCCCGCAATCTCGCAGGCTGCNTCCTGGTCGCCACNCTGGAGCCATGCCTGATGTGCGCTGGCGCGATCGCCCTGGCCCGCGTTTCCGGCGTTGTTTTTGGGGCGGCGGATGCCAGGGCNGGCTGCCTTGTTTCCGCTGCAGACCAGGAGACGCTGCCCCTGGCCGGGCGCAGCTTCTGGCATCTTGGCGGCATTCGCGCCGGAGATTGCGCAAGACTGCTCCAGGATTTTTTTTCCAACAGGCGCAAGCAGGCGGCTACATGACACCANGCNGGAGCTGACAGTTTTTCTTTGCGGAGCGCTGGTAATGGTGCTGGAAATGGTGGGAGCGCGCGTGCTCGCGCCACATGTCGGCACTTCGGCGATAGTCTGGACAAGCCTGATTGGCGTNGTNTTGGCGTTTCTGGCCCTGGGNGCGTGGGCGGGAGGCAAATTCGCTGACAAAAAGCTGTCAAAACGCGGGCTTGCCGCTGCCTTGCTGGGCGGCGCGTGCGGCTGCGCGCTCACAGCCTTTTTCAACAATTCAATAGGCAGCGGCATAACCGGCCTTGTGGGCAATCTCCATGCTGCGGCCGTGCTGGCCGCCATTTGCATTTTTGCGCTGCCNGCCTTTTTCTTTGGCATGATCACGCCNTACGTCATCCGCCTGCGCATAGCTTCGGTTGACACTGCCGGGGCCACAGTCGGGCGCCTTTACGCGCTTTCAACCACNGGCAGCATTCTGGGCACCTTTCTGGGCGGATTCATCCTGATTTCCTGGTTTTCAAGCGCATCCATACTCTGGGGCGTCGCATTGGCAATGCTCCTGCTCTCCCTTGCCAACGCAGCGGCCAGGCCNGTTCCACGCATCGCGCTGCTATTCCTGTTCGCATTCCTCGCCTGGCAGGATCATTCNTATTCNGGCTGGCTGGCAGCCAGGGAAGGCAAAATGCTTATTGAAACTCCATACAACAGCATCCGCGTAATGGAAGGCGTGGACAAAAGACACGGCAAAGTGCTGCTGATAGCCACNGACCCGGGCTACACGCAATCAGGCATGCTTGTTGACGACCCCAATGAGCTGTATTTCAATTATACGCGCTATTACGCCCTGGGACTCAAGTACGCGCCCCATGCCAAATCCGTGCTCATGCTCGGCGGCGGCGGCTATTCTGTGCCGAAATGGCTGCTTTCCGATAAAAGCGGGCTTGCGCGGCCATTCAGCGTGGATGTGGTNGAGCTGGATCCNGCCATGACNGCTCTGGCAAAGGGNGGCTTTGGNCTNCCAAACGACCCGGCGCTGAATATTCGCCATGAAGATGCGCGCGCCTTTCTCAATGCCCAGAAAAAACAGTATGATCTCGTTTTTGTGGATGTATTCAATTCNCATTATTCCATTCCCTTTCACATGGGCACAGTGGAGGCCGCGCGGGTTCTGCGCCGCGCAGTCGCGCCAGGCGGCGCGCTCATGATGAACATNATCTCCGCAGTTGAAGGGCCTGACGGCAGGCTGTTCCAGTCCATCTGGCAGGCGCTGAAGCAGGAATTCGGGGAAATCAGGGTTTATTGCGTAGGCGATCCCGAAACTCCGGAAGCAGTGCAAAACATCATGGTGCTGGCNTTNCCCGAAGCGCCTGATTATTCACNGCAATACCGGGGAATCAGCAATTCTCCGGATGCGGACGAAGTCGAGAGAATGGAGCGGAATCTTTATACNAGGCCGATTGTGCCGCTTGTGCCGCCGCTGCGCGATGAATTCGCCCCAGTTGAGAGGTATGCGCTGATGCTGACCCGCTGACAGAATTCCCGCGCCGCTCTCATCNTGACAATGTACTATCGTCGCGGTTTGGGAAGAAGAGGAAGGTAATCTAAAACTCATTGAGGTCACTTATGCCGGNACCCACGAACGCGCACCATACTGATANCGCCGAAATCGCCTTTATTGTGCCTCGCGAGCGCATAAGCGAAGCAAAACGGCTGATGCGGGAGCATGGATTTGAGCCAGTCAGGGATTCAGTTCCCTGGCGTGATGTGCTCATGAAAGGCAATGTGAATCTTCCCGCTTCCAATCTTGCCGGAGCCAGATTCAAGGAGGGCCTTACCCAAAGTCAGCTCTCGGAAAAGACGGGTATCCCGCGCCGGCATATATCGGAGATGGAGAATGGCAGAAGAGACATTGGCAAACAAAATGCCCATAAACTAGGCGCTGCTCTAAATATTGATCCACGACTTTTGCTTAATGTGTAGGCAATCTTGCCAACGCCACGAATGTTTTGGAAAAAGGCAGCAGCCTCCAAAAATCGGGCCAGTCTGAGGGAAGGACAGCCGATCAGGCCGCTTGACAGATTTGGGGAATGGATATAAAAATTTGAATCAGGACAGCGCTTGCGCTGTTCCATCCTCTGGACTGGCAAGTCTTGCGGGTGGCCTTGAGGGCCCCCTTTTTTTTGTGCTTTTCAGCAGCTGACACAATATGAATGACGAATTGCGAGAAACAATCCTGAAACTGGCGCTGCCACTGATTCAGGCGCAGGGTCTGGAATTATGGGGACTTGAGATCATTCCCGGGCCCACGTTGCGCGTGGTGATTTTTGTGGATACGCCTTTGGGCTGCGAGTCTGGGCCCAGCATAGAACAATGCGAAGCCATTTCACGGCAATTATCGCTTGCAATGGATGTGGAAGACTGCATTGACCAGGCGTGGACTCTTGAAGTTTCCAGTCCCGGGCTTGAGCGCAAATTTTTCAGTTTTGACCAGCTGGCTCCATACGTTGGCGATATTCTGGAAGTGCGCCTGAACGCGCCGCTTGCAGGTACAAACCGCTAGCGCTGGCTTGGCAGGCTGGTGCAAACTGGCGACAGCGCCTTCGCGCTTGAGCCTGTGAGCATTTCTCCCGAGGGCGAAGCCAGGGCCGAGGCTGCGGAGCCGGTATCCATTCCCTGGGCTGACGTGGCCCGGGCCCAGCGCGTACATATCTTCACAATGCCGCAAAAGCCGGGCAAAGCCCGCGCATCCGGAAAGAAGCAGTAAGGCGGAGACGTTTTCGCGTTCCAAATCCGCTTTGGAGGGAATATGAATCTTGAGCTGAAGAAGGCCATTGACCAGATAAGCAAGGACAAGGGCCTTGACCGCGACATGCTCATTGACACGCTGGAAGAAGCGGTTCGCACCTCCGTGCTGCGCCGGTTTTCAGAAGATATGGATGTTGAAGTTACCTATAACGATGAAACAGGCGATATTGAAGTATATCAGTTCAAGATAGTGGTTGAGGACGGGGATGTAGCCAACGAGGACACGCAGATAGCGCTGGCCGAGGCGCGCGAGCATGATCCGTCAGTGCAGCTGGATGATGAAATGGGCTTCAAGGTCCAGATTGCCGATCTGGGCAGAATCGCGGCCCAATCCGCCAAGCAGGTGATCATTCAGCGGATGCGGGATGCCGAGCAGGAAATTATATACGAAGAATACCGCGATCGCGTAGGCGAAATAGTATCAGGCATAGCGCAAAGGCGCGACAAGGGCAACTGGATCATAAATCTTGGGCGCACGGAAGCGGTATTGCCAAGGGACGAGCAAATTCCGCGCGAGCACTACAAACGCTCCGAGCGCGTTCAGGCCATAATAATTGATGTGCGCAAGGAAGGCAGGGGCCCGCAAGTGGTGATTTCCCGCAGCCATCGCGATTACATGGCCGCGCTGTTCAAGCGCGAAGTGCCCGAGGTGGACGATGGCGTCGTCCAAATCATGGGCATAGCGCGCGATCCTGGCATGAGGGCCAAGGTGGCTGTGCTTTCACGCGAGCGCGATGTTGATCCTGTGGGCGCATGCGTTGGCGTGCGCGGCTCCAGAATCCAGAATATAGTCCAGGAACTGCACGGCGAAAGAATAGACATTGTCGTCTGGAGTCCGGACATTGCCACATACGCCCGCAACGCCCTGGCGCCTGCGATGGTTTCACGGATTGTGGTCGATGAGGAAGAGAATCTGCTGGAAGTGATTGTGCCAGATGACCAGCTGACCCTTGCCATTGGCCGCAAGGGCCAGAATGTCAAACTCGCTGCGCAGCTTCTGGGCTGGAAAGTCGATATTTTCACGGAAAGCCGTTACAATGAAGCCAATGCCGTTGGCCATGGGCTTGAGCAGGTCGCCAGCGTGGCGGAAGTTTCGCTGGAAACCCTGCTTGATGCCGGATACGCCTCGCTTGCAAGCCTGAGAGAAGCGTCAAATGAGGAATTATCCGAAAAGCTTGGCCTTTCAGACAGCCGCATTTCCAATTTGCGCCAGGCCATAAACTTCCTCTCGCCAATTGTCGAAAACGTGGAAGAGGATATTCAGGGCAGTGAAGAAGGCGGAGCGGAATCAGCCGACGGGAATGAGTGAGCATTTTAAAAGCGAACCGGTTAGAATGTGTGTCATTTGCAGGCGCCGTTATCCCAAAGCGCAATTAATCCGATATGTGCTTTCAGCCACGGGCGGGATGCTGGCCGATGAGCGTAAAATAATGCCTGGCAGAGGCTGGTATTGTTGCCAGGATGCCATCTGCCGGGAAAAATTTGGCAAATTCCGGCCCAGGGGCAAAATACGGAGCCGGGGGGATGTATGACCGAAATTAAAATCAAGGTAAAGGATCTTATCAAAGAACTCGGCGTGCCTGCCAAGGAAATGCTCCGCGCCCTGCGGGATCTCGGGCTCCCCTCACAAAGCACTGCCGGATCTGTGGAATTCACAGATGCGGATCGCCTGCGCGACTATTTCGTTTCCCGCAAGGCTGAGGAAGTGGAAACCACAGTCGTGCAGCCCAATGTAATTGTGCGCAGGCGGCGCAAGGACGCGCCTCCGCCACGGCCGGAGGCCAGGCCTAGCGCAGCAGCGCCTGAAGCGGCCAGCCCGAAAGAAGAGGAGCCAAAGCCCGAGCCTGCGCGCCGGGAACCGCGCCAGCCAAGGCCCTCCCGAAAATCGCTCCAGAATGTAGGCGCTCGCGTAATCAGCAGGCCAGGCGACCAGCCGCAAGCTCCCCCCGAGCCAGAGCCAGCCCCGCAGCCAGAGCCAGAGCCGGCCCCGCCCAAAAAGACGCTGGCCGAGGAAATCCGCGAAGCCGAGGCAGCCAGAAGGGCTGCCGCGCATCAAAAGAATCAGGAACTCAGGGAAAATCTTGCCCGCGGCGCCAAAATCATCAAACCGGCACTGCAGGAAGAGCCGGAAAAGGAGCCGGAGCCACAGGCAGCTGCAGAGCCTGCCCAGGCGCCCGCGCCCCAGCCTGCTCCGGAAGTTCCGCAAGAGCCGGTTGCCGCAGCAGAGCCACAGGAAAAGCCGGCCAGACCGCACCGCGCTGCCACGCCCGCAGCTTCAGCCACGCCTTCAGGCTCCTCAAGGCCAACTCTGGGCCGCAAGCCGGAGAATGTGCTCCCTGGTTCAGGAGAGCCGCAAATACCGCAAGTGCGCGTTATTTCCCGGCCGGCTGCCGACGCAGCCAGACCAGGGCCGCGTTCCGGCGATCAGCGCCAGCGCCCGGGCACTGGAAGGCCGGCGCAGAGAACGCCAGCCTTTAATGCCGGAGGGCCAAGGGCGGCGCAGCCGGCGCAGCCCCCGCAGGCGCTGGATGGCCGCGATGGCCAGAGCAAAAAGAAGCGGCTCAAGGGCAGGCGCACTGTTGAATTCCAGCAGGGGGATTTTGGCCGCCATCCCGAAGAGGAGGACAGCCAGCGCATCAACCGCGGCCGCAATCGCCGCAAGGGCAACCGCCAGCAGGCGCTAGCGGCCCAGCAGCCGATCACCCAGCCTGTCAAGGCAGCCAAGCGCAAGCTGCGCATTGCAGAGGCCATCCGCGTGGCGGACATGGGCCAGCAGCTGGGAGTAAAGGCCAATGAAATCATCAAGGTGCTTTTTGACCTTGGCGTAATGGCGACAATCAACCAGGCCATTGATATTGACACAGCGACGCTGGTAGCCGCGGAATTTGGCTATGAAGTGGAACGGGCCGGATTTTCAGAGGACGATTACCTGCTGCCCAAGGAAGCTGACGCGCCCGAGAGCCTGCAGCCCAGGCCGCCAGTAGTCACCATCATGGGCCATGTTGACCATGGCAAGACCTCCCTGCTCGATGCGATTCGCAAATCCAATGTTACAAGCGGCGAAGCCGGCGGCATTACCCAGCATATTGGCGCGTATCACGTCAAGACAAGGCGGGGCGAAATTGTCTTTCTGGACACCCCGGGCCATGAGGCCTTCACTGCCATGCGCGCCAGGGGGGCGCAAATCACGGATCTGGTCATCCTGGTCGTGGCTGCTGACGATGGCGTGATGGAGCAGACGCGCGAGGCCATCAGCCATTCGCGGGCAGCCAATGTGCCAATCATGGTCGCAGTCAACAAGATGGACAAGCCAGGCGCGGATCCGGACCGCGTGCTGCGCGAGCTTTCCGAGCTTGGCCTGCAGCCCGAGGAGTGGGGGGGCGACACCATAGTCGCGAAAGTTTCAGCGAAAACGCGCGAAGGACTTGACGACTTGCTCGAGATGGTGGCCCTGCAGTCCGAAATCATGGATCTCAAGGCCAACCCGGACAAACCGGCGCGCGGGCACATAGTTGAAGCCAGGCTCGACAAGGGCCGCGGCGCGGTAGCCACTGTGCTCATCCAGGAGGGCACGCTTCACCCGGGCGACGCCTTTGTCTGCGGCTCCTTTTCCGGACGCGTGCGCGCCCTGACCAATGACCAGGGCAAGAAAGTCAAGGAAGCCGGGCCTTCCATGCCAGTGGAAGTGCAGGGCTTTGACGGCGTGCCCGAAGCAGGCGAGCCATTCATGGTTGTAGCTGACGACAAGGTGGCGCGCAGGATTGCGGACTCCCGCGCAACAAAGCGGCGCGAGCGCGATCTGGCCTCGGAATCCAGGGTAACGCTTGAGACGTTCCTTGCCAATGCCAATGAGCAGGAAGCGCAAACGCTCAATCTGGTTCTGAAAGCGGATGTGCAGGGCAGTCTGGAGGCAATCAGCGAGGCGCTGCGCAAGCTCTCGACAGACAAGGTGAAAATCAACATCGTCCATGGCGGCACTGGCGCAATCAGCGAATCGGACATTCTGCTGGCATCGGCCTCGCAGGCCATAGTAATTGGCTTCAATGTGCGCCCGGCGGCGCGCATCAAGGAAATTGCCGAGCATGAGAATGTGGATGTGCGTTTCTATGACATCATTTACAAGCTCGCGGATGATATCAAGTCCGCAATGGCCGGAATGCTGGCGCCTGTGCAAAAAGAAGTCTACCTCGGCCAGGCGGAAGTGCGCCAGACTTTCTCGCTGCCCAAAATCGGCATGATCGCAGGCTCATATGTAGCGGATGGCAAGGTCGCCCGCAACGCAGGCGTAAGGCTGCTCAGGGATGGCGTGGTGGTTTACACTGGCAAAATCAGCTCGCTCAAGCGTTTCAAGGATGACGCCCGCGAGGTTGTCAAAGGCAACGAATGCGGCATAGGGCTCGAAAACTTCAATGATATCAAGGTAGGCGATATTATCGAAGCCTTTGAAACAGTGGAGGAGGCAGCCACGCTCTGACAGCTTGCGGCCGGAGCAGGCCCTTTGCCTCCCGTTATGACAAAATTTTGACAGAATGGCCCTGATTTTCCAAAGGGCCATTCCCGCACTCAAGTCATGGAGAAGAAAACCCTTCCCTGCCCTTTTTGCCAGCGCCCACTGCAAATTCCCCTCACGAAAAATGGCAAGATTGGCTGCCGCCAATGCCGCAATGTGTCCAGCTACGACGCGGCGGCAGGCACGCTCACGCCCCTTTCCTCCCAGAATGTAAAGCCAAGGCAGCCGGAGCGCCCAGCTGCGGCAAAACGGCATCCCTGGCGGTTAATCGGCCTGTTTTGCCTGGCTCTCGCCCTTGTGGCCGCCCTTTTCCTGCTGCAACCGTGGGAAAACCTTCCTGGCGGAAGCCATTCGACAGTGGATGAAGTCAAGGACCTGCTCAAATCGCTTGCCGAGTAGGGAAAAGTTGCCGCAAGGCGTCAAATATTCCCCCACCCCTCTCCCCCAGACGCGCCGCAACCCAGCAAGTATTGCCTAGTCATCTGGTTATATAGTTGAAATAACACTGTTTTCATTAATTGGCACGGGCAATGCATATAAGAGCGCAAATGCAACGGCGCCAAGAGCGCAAAAAAAGGGGAGAAAAAATGGATAACAATCTCGATTTCGAAATCAACAAGGAACTTGGTGAGTGCTATCTTTTCATGGGCGACTACGACAAGGCTGAAGAGTACTACCGCAAGGCCGCCACTGCCAATTCAAAGGCTGCCGCTCCTTTCATGGGCCTGGCTACCGTAGCAGTGCAGCGCGGCGATCTGGACAAAGCTCTGGTGCTTTATGAAAAGGCCGCCGCTGTTGAAACCACTGACAAGACCCTGTGCGGCATCGGCCTTGTACACATGGAAAAAGGCAACCACGAGGAAGCTTACAAATATTTCGCGCAAGCTCTGGACAAGACTCCTTCCAACATTGTGGCCCTGAATTGCCTGGTGCGCGAATCCTACGCAACCGGCCGCGTGGAAAGCATTGTGCCCTATCTGCAGGCTGCGATGGAAGAGACCGAGGAAAAAGAAGCCGTGCGCATTACCCTGGCTGGCTGCCTGATCTACCTCGGGCGCCGCGAAGAAGCGAAGCAGCATCTGGAATCAGTGCTGTGCATCAATCCTGCCAACCAGGGCGCCAAGGAAATGATCGAGAGCATGGCTGCGTAACAACCATCAATCTGGAACGCAGGAATATCCCTCCCCGCCTGATTTCCCGGCCCGCGAATGGGTCGCCGGGCCGGAGAATCAAGGTTTGCCTCACAGGGATAGCGTCTCCTGAGCTTGTCAAGGATTGACAAAAAGCCGGTTCGGAGTTTATCCGCAACCGGCTTTTTATTTTTTTGCCTGAAAACAGGCCGGCCATCAAGCCAGGGAATTTTGAAAGCTAATTTGCTCTAGTCATCCAACAGAATCAGGCTTTCTATATTGCCGCCCCCAATATCAAAGGAATTGCTGCCCGCAAGCAGGATATTCCTGATCTTTGGCAATGCGACGCGGTGATCCATATCTTTCAGCTTTTCGATGTTCTCGGCTGAATAGTCCTGCTGCGGCTGCCGCAATGTCCTGTTCACTGCCTGGGCAATGCCTTCCGGATCATTGAAATTGACAAACTTCAGCCCTGACAGATTTGACATTTCGCGCACCGGCGCTGTATCCGAAGCGACAATCGGCATGCCAAGGGCAGCCGCCTCAAGGAAAGACCAGGAGAGAATGAAGGGCGTCGTCAGATAGACATGGCAGGCGCTGAGCTTCAGCATTGCCAGATAGAGCTTTCTCTCCAGCATGCCGAGAAAATGTACGCGCTTCCAGTCAACGCTGTCCCCCAGTTCCTTTTCCATTGTCTTGCGCCAGCTTTCCTGGTTAGGATTGTCAGCTCCATAGCCAAGATTGCCAATGCCGGAATCGCGGCCCATGACAATCACATGAGCCTCCGGATTGGCGCGCAGAATAGCTGGCAGCGAGCGCATGAAATAATGGAAGCCGCGCACAGGCTCCAGATGGCGCGAGGCGTACGTGATGATCGGCATGCCCTTTTTCAGCTTCAGCCCCTGGGAGGGGATGCCCAGGCCGCGCGGCCTCACTCCGGCGAGCTCTGCCAGATTAATGCCGTCATGCACTACCTGGATCTTTTCCTGGGCCCAGGCCGGGAAACGCGATTTTTGCCATTCAGTAGGCGAGATTGCCGCGTCAGCCATGCTGAGGGCATGGAGAAAAGGCGTGTTTTTCAAATGCAGCCGCAGTTGCAGCTCTTCGGAAAGCGGCGGCATGGCCGGATCAAAATTCACTTCCTGGCCCCTGAGGTTATAGAACCACTCCGCATACATCACTACGCGGGCATCCGGCCAGACATCCTTCAGGAACATCGCCTCGCCCCAGCCGGGATGGGCGTAAATCACATCCGGATTGATGCCGTGCTTTTTCAGGCCCTGCATAGCCTGAAAAGCGCTTTCAGCGCGGATGAGCTTGGCGTCAATATCCTGCAGCAAGGGAGCCATGCCATCCGGCTGCTCGCGCAAGGGAGCGTAACGCGCTATTGAAACTCCGGGCAGACTCTTCTGGGGATTCATGGCCAGCGCATACACTTTGTGGCCTTCCGCAGCAAGGGAGGCGGCCAGGGAGCCAAACTGGCCGGGAAAAGCCTGATGCATGAACAAGATTGTGCGTGGATTCATCGCGTTTTCTTCTCCTTTATTGCGCTCTAAAGCGGATTAAAACTCAATTCCTGACCTGACGCCACACTAAAACCTTTCCCCGCAACCCTCATTCTAGCGAGCCAGGCCTGGGCGCGGCGGAAACGCAAGCCCCATAAATGGCTCGGATGCCGAGCTGAGCGGCAGATTGGGATTATAAAACCTGTCCTCATAATACCCCCAGGCCAGACGAAACATGGCAGCCTCGCGCTCGCTGCGTTTTCTGGCTGAAAGCTGGATATCCCTGCCGCGGCTTGCCGATTCGTGATGCGTCAGCCTGCTGTGGGGCGTCCAGAAAATTTTCTTTCCCGCGCTGGCCAGGCGCAGGCAGTAATCCACATCATTAAAAGCTACCGGAAAGCGCCTTTCATCATAGCCGCCAGAATCCAGAAACAGCTTGCGGCTTGTCAGCATGCAGGCGGCAGTAACCGCGCTGTACTGCTGCGCAAACTGGTTTCTGTTCATATAGCCTGGCTCATCAGCCAGCCATTGGTTGCCAACATGCGCAGCCAGCTGGTTTACGCCCACAATGACGCCGCCATGCTGCACAAGACCATTTGGCCAGAGCAGTTTTGCGCCTGCGCAGCCGCCGGCTTCCCCAGCCTGGAAAAGGATGGCAGCGAGCTCCGCCAGCCATTCCGGGTGCAGGGCTTCGGTATCATTATTAAGGAAGCAAAGGTATTCGCCAGTTGCCCGCAAGGCCGCTTCGTTATTCAAATGGGCGTAATTAAATACCCCAGGACTGCGCAAAATGCAAACGCGCTCCTCCCTCTCCGCCTCTTTCAGGAGGGTCAGGGCATCCTCTTCGACGCTGCCATTGTCCACGATCACAATCTCGTAATCAGGCCAGTCCGTCTGCCTGAGAGAACGCAGACACACAGCCAGCAGATCCGCGTGATCGCGGGTGGGGATGATAATTGAAACGCGCGGCCTGGCAGAAAGGGAATATCTGACCCGCCCTTCGTCCCAGCTTGCGCCTGGCAGATTTTGCGCAAGCCATCTCCCCAGCGCCTGGCTGCGGGCTGGGGAACCCGCGCACTCATGCTGGGAGAGCGGCGCTGGCAAATGCCTGATCTGGCCCAGACTCTCCGCAGCCAGAGCCAGCCTGAGACGCAAGCTCATGTCAGGCTCGCCAGCGGCAATGCCTGCCGCCTGCGCAACTTCGGGCGTGACCAGAAACGGCCCAAGATAATCCTGGGCAAAAAAAGCCTCCCGATCCCAGGCTGGCTTGAAGAGTGGCGCTCCGGATTCTCCATCCGCATAAACCAGGGCCGCGCCCTTGCGCATTTCCGCAACCATGCGGGCCAGCGCATAGGGATGCAGGCCTTTGGCCTGGCCTGGAGAAAGGTAGAAATCCGGCTTCGTCCCCCCAGGCCGCAGGTCAATGCCCTGCTGGTTTTTCAGCAAGCCGGCATCGCCCAAAATGGAAATCGCCGCTTTCTGGCGCTGCGCTGGCGGGCTAACCGGAAACGCCTTTTTCCAGTCTTCATAGCGAGCCTGCGTGACCAGGCCGGGCAGACGCTCTTCCATTGCCTCCAGCAACCCGGCAACCATTTTGACTGTCTGCTTCTCTGGCCGTCCCTGATCCGCCAGCCATTGCGAAGCCTTTTTTGGCAGACTGCGCACCCGTATCGGACTGCCCTGCAAATTCCTGCCCTTGTCATCCTGAAGGCTAATCACATGGCTTGCGCCATCAGCAAGATATGACGGCAATTCCAGGCTGAAGCCATGCCCGTCCCCAATCAGGGGCCGATAGCGGCGCTCGCCCGCTATAGTTGACGCAATTATCCTGTCGTCGTAAATGACCCTGATTTCAAGTTTTTCATCGCTGTGCGCGGAATCGAGCGCCCAGCCGGAAATCATCAGGCCGCGATCAAGCTGGAATTCGCTGATAAGCGGCTTCGCCTCCTCCAGTCGCGCATCTTTCTGATCCAGAAAAATATCCGTGTTGGCAACGCGCACCTGAATGTCCGCTTCCTCTTCAAGCGCGACAGGCGGCAACCCAACCCAGAAGCCGCCTCCCCTGCCGGCTTCAAGACTGGCATGGGCAATGCCCATGGATTCGCCATTGACCAGCAGCTCGACCCAGACCGGCTCGCCGGAGGCCCCGGCCTCGGCCCAGCCGCTGACGCCATCGCCGTCGATTTGCCATTCGCCCCTAAACATCACAGCCAGGCCTGCTAAAGGTTATATCAGGGCAATCGTGAGCCGCCAGCCACCTCTGCCAGCCTTCCAGATCAGCAGCATCCCAAAGCAGGCACTGTTTCAGGCCAAGCGGCTGATAGCTCTCCAGCAGGGGAAGGCTGCGCAAATTGGCCGGCCGCGGCGCGTTGCCCCAGCTGGTTCCCAGTTGAAAAACATAAATCAGGCTTGCCGGATTCTCTCTCGCAAGGCAAATCAATAGCCGCCATTCAGCCATGCTTCCACGCGAGGCCGCCAGCATTGCCGCTGGCAGGGAGCCAGTCAGGACTGGCAAAACCGGGCCCTGGGCGGCTGCGAGCAGCTCCAGCCCCAGTTTCTGCGCAAGCTCCAGCAACGGCCGCGTGCCGAGTCTGGAAACCGCCTGGCGAATGCCCATTCTATTTAGCAGCGCTGCCAGCTCCTGAAGTTCGTCGCGCAAATCAAAACGCAGCTCCGCGACGGGCAAATCCTGCCAGGCGCGCAGCAATGCGCGCGGGTTCCTGCCTGGCTGCAGAAACAGCGCGCCGCCCTTTCCCGCGGGCTTGCATTTTGCGTCCTGAATCCAGGGGGGCAGATATCTGCCTGACCAGGGGCGCAGCTCAAGAATGCCCCTGAATTCCGCCTGCTCAAGGATATTGCGGCTGATTTTCTCGCGCAGCCTGCGCGGCCTGCTGCCAGCCAGAAAAACTTCATAATCGCGCCTGTAGCCAGGAAATTTGCCGAATATGGCGTCGTTATTCTGGGCTGCAAGCGCTTTTTTGCCAATGCCGAAGGATTTTTCACCGAGATGGCCAACAAACACGTTGAAGGCGCCAAAATTTTTCAGGCCTGCCTCGCTCGCGCGCAGGCAGTAGTCCACTTCTTCGCCATAGCCTCGGAACAGAAACCTGCCATCCAGACCGCCAATGGCGTTTATTGCCCTGGCTGTGACATACATGCAGAAGCCGACGCCAACAGGCAGCTCGACCAGCGCCTCTTTCCAGTCCAGCCTGCTAGCGGCCTGATCCAGGGCTTTCACTTCGCCAGGGCCAGAGATCTTGCCGCGATCCGTGAAAGAGGGAAAGGACATTAGCTCGGCCTCGTTGCCAAGCGCAGTGACTGTGGCTGTTTCCGGGCCCGAAGCGGACAGGGCCAGCCTGTCAATCCAGTCGCCATGCACCAGGGTATCGGCATTAAGCAGAATCACATCGCCGCCAGTTTGCGCCAGGGCCGCGTTCACGCTGCCAATAAAGCCAAGATTATGGGGATTTTCAAGCAGCTCAATCTTGCCGCGGTCTGCAAGCCTGCGCAGCTTCATGAGCAGACGCTTATCGGGTCCGCAATCCCAGACAACCAGCAGGCGCGGTTTCAGCCTGTTTGCAGAAAGGCTCCCCAGCACGGAGCCAAGGCAGCGCAAGGTGGCAACGTAATCCCCGTACACGGGAATGATGACAGTAAGGCGGTCGCCTGCGCGCCGCCTTGCCTGGAGATTCAGCCTGGCGGGAGAAACGAAAAGCGGGCTGCCCTGTACGTGCCCGTTTGCGATGATATTGATTTTATAGGAGCGCGCTGTTTCAGGCAGCGCGGAATCCAGTTTGTAGAGAATGCGGTCTCCGGCTTTTTCCACTGGCTTGAGACTGATTTCCAGAGGCAATTTCGCCGGACTTTCGACAATTATTCCTGGCTTTGCCGCGCTCCACACCCAGCCCCTGACGCGGCCTTCGCTGATGCCGACGCTGCCCTCGCCTTGCCAGCCTCTTGCAGATAACAAGGTCAGAAAGCGCGCGTTTGGCGTTTTGATGTAAACGCGCTCAAAAAGCCTGAGCCAGTTTTCCAGATATTGCGCTGCCGCGCCGCTTGCGCATTGCAGGGCGGTGCCAATGCCAGCTTCCAGATAGAGCAGTTTTTGGGGCGCGCTGCGGATGATTTTATCCCAGTATTCAAGCGCGGCCTCCGCATTGCCGGCTCTTGCAAGCGTGCTTGCGCAAAGCGCGTTGATTTCAAAAAAAGCGGCCTTGCCGCACTCCTGTGCTGCCTGGCAAGCCAGGGGCACTGCCTGGCAATAGTCGCCTTTTGCGAGCGCGTCCAGAACACTTTTAGCCATGGCGTCTGGCCCAGGAGCTTCATGGAAGTTCTGCACCAGACGCATGGCTATTTATGAACCCTGGGAGGGCAATGCCCTCCCATTGCTGTTGATTGTTATCGGCCTAGAAGTTGTCGATCACATACTGTTCGCCATTCAGACCCAGCAATGCGGTGGCCTCTTC
>JAAUYW010000003.1 GCA_014804915.1 Desulfovibrio sp.
AACACGAGAGTGGACAAGCGATCTCCCCCACGGCGAAATTGGATATTGGTTTCGTGCGACAGGCCGGAACCTCCCGGCAAGCCACGTCTCTCCGTAAAAAAAGCGCGCCGGAAAAAAGCTCCGGCGCGCCATTACTGTTCTAGTGCAGCCCGGCCTCATTGGCGCCGGCGTGGACTATCTTTTTGTCTTTGGTTGTAAGCGAGGATTTTACAATTGGATCGTTCATGTCCAGCTCAATCTTGCCATCCTTGGCCAGATAGGCGAGCAGGTTGAAAATGTTATTGGCAAACATCCAGGTTGCGCTCGTGGGCACCATGCCGGGAATGTTCTTGACGCCGCTGATGAAGACGCCGTGCTTCTCGATCTCTTCGCCAGCTTCCGTCAGCTCGCAGTTGCCGCCCTGGTCAATGGCGATATCGATTATCACCGAGCCGGGCTTCATGGACTTGACCATTTCCTCAGTGATCAAAACGGGGGCCTGCTTGCCGGGAATGAGCGCCGTGAGAATTACAATGTCCGCATCCTTGATAACCGGCTTGAGCGCCTCGATTTCCTTTTGCAGCCATTCATCCGGCAGGCGCTGGGCATAGCCGCCCTCGCCAATCGCGATTTCCTTGGGCACGCCAGTGTCAACCGCTTTCGCGCCAACGCTCTTGGCCTGCTCAAGCGCGTCTGGCCGGATATCGACCGCAGTCACAACCGCGCCCAGGCGCTTGGCAGTGGCCACAGCCTGCAGGCCGGCGACGCCGGTGCCAATGACAACCACATTGGCCGGTTTGATCATGCCTACGGCAGTGCCGACCATCGGCAGGAACTTGGCAAGATGGTCCGCGGCCATGAGCACGCCCTTGTAGCCTGCGACCGTGCTCATGCTGGTGAGCGCATCCATTGACTGGGCGCGCGAAATGCGTGGAATGCCATCCAGGCTGATGCTGATGGCGCCGGTATCGCGCAATTTTTTCATTGAATCGCGATTAACCGGAGCGGCAGGATGCAGGAAGGTGATCAGATACTGGCCATCGCGCAGCATGTCGCTTTCATGCTTGCCAACCTGGTCATTGAACAGGGGCTCCTTGACTTTCAGAATCACATCGGCTTTCTCAAAGATTTCCGGAGCCGTCTGGACAATCTCGGCGCCTGCCTCGCGATACTGGTCATCGGAAAAGAAGGAGCCCTCGCCAGCGCCTTTTTCCACCAGCACTTTCGCGCCTTCGTCAATCATCTTTTTCACAGTTTCCGGAGTGGAAGAAACGCGGCGTTCGCCATGCATGATCTCTTTCGGCACCCCAATCGTCATTCCGGTAAATTTCATGATCCCAGTCCTCTCAGGCTTTTATTTTCTGGAAAGCGCTGTCAAGAGCGCGCAAAATCTCGTCCAGTTCCTTTGTGGTGCAAATCAGGGCCGGAGCGAGGCAAATTGTGTTGTTGAACTCGTGGAAACAGCGGCTGGTCTTGCCGATAATCACGCCTTCTTTCATGCACTCGGCCACAACGGCCCCAGCCACGCTTTCCGGCACCGGCTTGCGCGTGGCGCGATCTTCCACCAGCTCCAGACCGCAGAACAGGCCCTTGCCGCGCACATCGCCAATGATCTCGTATTTCTGCTCCAGCTTTTTCAGGCCATCGAGCAGATAGGCGCCCATTTTGCGCACATTGGCAAGCACATCGTGCTCTTCCATGTAGGCGAGATTCGCAAGACCCGCGGCCGGTCCGGCAGTGCAGCCGCCAAAAGTGGAAATATCGCGGAAATAGCCCTCGCGATCGCCCAGGTCGGTGATGAAGTCCTGGAATACCTGCTCGGTAGTCACAGTGCAGGAAATGGCGGCATAACCCGCGGCCACGCCCTTGGCCATGGTCACAATGTCCGGCTTAAGGCCAAAGTGCTGGTAGCCGAACCATTCGCCAGTGCGGCCAAGGCCGCAGACAACCTCATCGACAATGATGAGAATGTTGTATTTCCTGCAGATATCCGTAACGGCTTCGTAATAGCCTGGAGGAGGAACCAGCACGCCGCCGCCGGCAGTGATCGGCTCGACAATAATCGCGCCAACAGTGTCCGGGCCTTCCTTCTGAATCACCTTTTCGAGTTCTTCGGCAAATTTCTGGCCAAGATTTTCGGTATTGGCCGGATAGGGCGACCGATAGGCATTGCAGGCAGGAAATTCAACAAAGCCTGGGGTATAGGGGCCGTACTGGTCGCGTCTTTCTTCCTGGCCGCAGGCTGAAAGCGTTNTGATNGTCGTGCCGTGATAATCGCGGTTGCGGAAGAGAATCTTGTATTTCTTGCCGCCATGCTTGAGCGCGGAGATCTGGCGGACAATCTTGAAGGCCTTTTCATTGGCTTCCGAGCCTGAGTTCGAAAGATACACCCTGCTCATGCCGGGCATCTTTTCAATCAGCTTTTTGGAGAACTGGATGGTTGGTATGTTGCCAAAGCCATTGGCAAAGTAGCAGAGCTCGGCAAGCTGGTCGGCAACTGCCTTGACAAGCGGCTTGCAGTCATAGCCCAGGTTTACTGTCCAGACGCCGCCGGAAACCGCATCCAGATATTCCTTGCCGTGGATGTCCGTAACATACATGCCGCGGCCGCGGACAAAAATTACAGGATCAGAATTTTCGTAAACCTTGTGATTGGTCAGATGATGCCAGACATATTTCTTGTCATCCGCAATCATTTCTTCCGCTTTGTACGCGTCAGCCATAATTTCCTCCATCAGATGAGTATAGCGGCCAGAATTCGCAAACCTGTAAAGCAAGCCTTGTGCCAGACTGGCGCTTGGAATTTTATGTCATTATTTTCAATAGTTGCAAGGCGCATAACCTGGCAATGCAATGCTGTCGGGCCATGCAAGTCATATCTGACTTATCACTGCCTGGCATCCGCAGATTTCTGGCAAGTCATTTTTGACTTGTAATTCAGATTCAACTCATATGCCCTATTTTGCACAAGCCCCTCATGACGTTCTTGTAAATAGCCGCGATTGCCTCTAAAGTCCCCTGGAGGAAACCCTGTTATCTGCAAGGAGAAAAAGGATGCCCATTATCCAGGATGTGGCAAGCGCGCGCACGCATTTCAAGTGCACGCGCCTGCGCGGCGCAAAAGCCGGAGGAGCTGTCTGCGAGTATTGCGCTGTTGGCTGCTCCCAGCTCGCCTTTTACAAGGACGGCGTCCTGATTGACGTTGAAGGCGATCCCAGAAGCCCTGTGAATGAGGGGCGCCAGTGCCCCAAGGGCGCGACTTCCTATGCCCTGACCGAAAGCCCCTACAGAATCACCAGACCAATGTACCGCGCCCCGGGCGCTGCCGAATGGAAAGAGGTGAGCGTTAACTGGATTCTGGATGAGATCGCCAAACGCATCTGGGATACCCGCGCCAGGGGCTTCGTGGAAAAGGACGCAAACGGCCTCACCATCAACCAGACGCCCAACATGGGCTTTGTGGGCGGCTCGGCCAATGACAATGAGGAATGCTATCTTTTCCGCAAGCTCATGACTGGCGGCCTTGGCATGCTGCCGGTTGAAAACACCGCCCGCTATTGCCATTCCACAACTGTAGCCGCGCTGTCGCCCAGCTTTGGCTTTGGCGCCTGCACAAACCCGCCCCGCGATGCGATGGCAAGCGACTGCATCGTGATCATGGGTTCCAATATCGCCGAAGCCCATCCCTGCGCATTCTACTGGGTGCAGCAGGCGCGCAAAAAGGGCGTGCAGACCGTGCATATTGATCCGCGCTATACGCGCACAAGCGCAGCCTGCGATCACCATGTGCCCATCCGCCCTTCCACGGACATAGCTTTCACCCTCGCAATCATTCGCCATATTATTGAAAATGACCTCTGGTTCCATGAATATGTGATAAATTACACAAATGCCGCAACCCTCATCAGCCCTGATTTCAATTTTGATGAAAGCCTCGGCGTTTTCAGCGGCTATGACAAGGAAACGGACAGCTATTCNAGGGATCTCCATTCCTGGGAATACCAGTATGAAATGAACGCGGACGGCAGCTATGGCAGGCCCAGAACGGATCCCACCCTCCAGGATCCCCACTGCGTCTTCCAGATCCTGCGCAAGCATGTAGCCCCCTATACGCCCGAAGCTGCGGCTGAAATCTGCGGCTGCCGCCCGGCGGACATTATCAAGGTCGCGGAACTGATGGCCCGCAATTCCAGGCCGGACAGGACGACTGCCTTTTTTTACGCCACCGGCTTCACCCAGCACTCCACAGGCGCCCAGATAATCCGCTCCATTGCCATTCTCCAGCTTCTGCTCGGCAATATCGGCAGGCCCGGCGGCGGCATTCTCGCCCTGCGCGGCCATTCCAACGTCCAGGGCGCTACGGATATCCCAACCCTGTTCAATGCCCTGCCAAACTACATTCCCATGCCGCAGGCGGCGCCGGGCAATGCCACGCTCGAAGCTTACCTGGCCAATGGCCACGGCTATGCGGATGCCCGCGACAAGGGNGGAGGCATGTGGAAACTGGAAGCCGAGCGCGGCTCCTGGGCGGCACTGCCCAGTTACATGGTCAGCCTGCTCAAGGCCTGGTATGGCGACGCGGCGACTCCTGAAAATGAATATGGATACCAGTGGCTGCCCAAAATTTCCGAAAACGATTCGCTGACAATAACCATGGAGCGCTGCCTCAAGGGCGAAGTCGAGGGCCTTTTAGTGATCGCCCAGAACATGGCTGTCACCAATCCGAATACAGGCTGGGGACGCGACGCCCTGCGCAAGCTCAAATGGCTTGTGGTCTGCGATCTCTTTGAATGCGAAACCGCTTCCGCCTGGTATGCGGACCCCACGCATCCCGATGCTCCGGGCCAGTGCCAGACCGAAGTCTTCCTGCTGCCTGGCTGCACGACGCTGGAAGGCCCTGGCTCGGTAACAAATACTGAAAGGCTGATGCAGTGGCACGAGCGCTGCGGGCAGGCCCGCGAAGACTGCCACGCCTCTGGCTGGTGGATTTACCAGCTGGGCAAGCGCCTGAAAAAGATGGCGAAAGCCTCCGGACTTGAGCGCGACGCCGGACTTGCCGCCCTCACCTGGGACTATGACCCGCCGAAAGGCAAGCAGGATCCCATGGGCCTGCCCCCTGTCGCCGATGACGTGGATATTGACCAGGTCGCCCTGGAAATGAATGGCTATGACATTGCCACAAAAACGCCCTGCCAGGGCTCTGGCGATCTCAGGGACGATGGCAGCACCGTCTGCGGCTGCCGCCTGCTGTCGGGCTTTATTGACAGGGAGGGCAACAACCTCACCAAACGCGTTGAGGGCACCTATCCCGAGCATCAGCTTGATCCTGGCTACCGTTTTGCCTGGCCAGGAAATTCGCGCATTCTTTACAACCGCTGCTCCGCCCGCCCGGATGGCAGGCCCTGGTCCGAGCGCAAGGCCCTCATCTGGTGGGATGAAGAAAAACAGCGCTGGGTTGGCCATGACAAGCCGCAGTTCGATGAAACCAAGCCGCCGGATTATCAGCCCCCGGCTGGCGCCCGGGGCGGCGCCGCTCTCGCAGGCACAGATCCCTTCACTGCCCATTCCGATGGCAAGGCCTGGATCTTCGTTCCCTATGGCATGAAGGATGGCCCNCTNCCCACCCATTACGAGCCAGTCGAATCGCCAGTNAGGAATATCCTCTATCAGCAGGACCGCGTGCCTGGCGTTGTCATCATCGATGATCCGGCAAATCCCGTTTCCACTCCCGGCAATCCCGAATATCCGGTTGTGATGACCACCTACCACATGGTCGAGCACTGGCTTTCCGGCGCAACAACGCGCCATATTCCCTGGCTGGCGGCATTGCAGCCGGTTTCATTTGTGGAAATCTCGCCAGAGCATGCGGCAGCCATCGGCATCCCCTCCGGCTCCCTGATCGCAGTCANAAGCGCGCGCGCCACGTTGCAAATGCGCGCCCTGGTTACGCCGCGCATCAGGCTTGGCAAGGTCGAGGGCAAAAATGTGCAGCTCATCGGCAGTTTCGTCTGCTCCGGCTACAAGGGCATTGTCTGCGATCCGGTCACCAATGACTTAAGCCCGGCCATCATGTCTCCTGAAGGCCTGATTCCCGCTTCCAAGGGCTTTACTGTCAATGTGGAAAAAGGCGATGAAAGCAAGATCCAGAAATTCCATTGCGATGTTGTGGAGTTTTCGGAAGCGATGAAAAAACCTGTGCCTGATACGCCGTGGCCAGCNCAGCCGGAAGGAAGGAGTTAGAAATGCAGCAGAATCCAAAAAACGTCTTCAGCCTGGCCAAAGAGGGCTACGCCCCCGGCCAGCCGGAACCGAAAGGCGATTTTGATCCCTGTTACGCGCTCTTTGAACGCTATGAGCCCAGACCTGCCCANTCCGAGCTGGCCTTTTTCACTGACACCTCGATCTGCAGCGGCTGCAAGTCCTGCGAAGTTGCCTGCAAGCAATGGAACCAGCTCCAGATTGACGGCATCAAATGGTCTGGCTACAGCTACGACAACACCCGCGACCTCTCCTCGCGCAACTGGCGCCATGTGAAATTCATAGAGCGCTTTCCGGAGACGAATACCCTGGATCGCCCGGCTCCAAAAACAGTCGAGGGACTCCTGGCAGAGCCCAAGGTNGGCCAGTGGCTGTTCCAGTCCGACCAGTGCAAGCACTGCCGCGAGGCCCCATGCCATGAGGCGTGTCCAACCGGGGCCATAATGCGCAATGAATACGGCGGCGTCTATTACCAGACGGATATCTGCATGGGCTGCCGCATGTGCCTTGCAGCCTGTCCCTTCGGCGTGCCGCAGATCAGCCCGGATACCGGACACTCCATGAAATGCGCGGAGTGCTATGACAGGCTGCGCGACGGACTTACTCCCGCCTGCGAGCTGGCATGTCCAACTGGCGCGATCCAGTATGGCCTGCGCGAGGAAATGCTGGCTCTTGCCCGGGAAAGGCTCGCATACCTGCATGCCAGCGGCCACCCGCAGGCGCGCCTCTATGGCGCCGTCCCTTTCCGGGATTATTCCGCGCTCAATTCCTTTTACCTCCTGATGGATGAGCCGGAAGTGTATGGCCTGCCAGCAGAGCCTGTGACGCCAGTGCGCCGCATGGCGGCCGATTATCTGCGCGCGGCCGTCACCCTGATAATCTGCGCGGCAGCCGTCGCCGCATGCCTCTAGCGGCCATCCCAACCATGCTGCCCCGAAATCGCGCCAAATGTGATCACGGGTCAGCCAGCAGGAGACAGATATGTCACAAGAAGTTTCCAAATCCTGGATCAAGGGCGAAAAATCTCCCTACCAGATGCATGATATCACCCACTTTCCGGACTGGAAGGGCCTGATTGTCTGGGATGCCTTTTTCAATAACCTCACTTCCGGCACAATGCTCGTCGCAGGCCTTGCCTGGGCGGCGGGAGGCACCCTGATGGCCGCTTTCCTGCCCTTTGCCCTCACAGCCGCCCTTTGCCTGCTCGTGATCGATCTCGGCATCCTGGTCGCGGATCTCGGCGATCCCAAACGCTTTGTCAATTCCCTGCGCGTCATGCGCTTCACATCCCCGCTCTCGGTCGGCGTCTGGGGCCTGACCTGCTATGGCATTTTTCTCGGCCTCGCCACCATCTGCTCCTGGATACTCCTCGCCATCATTGGCGCCTATCCTGTATCCACATACATCCTGTCCGCCATCCTGCGCCTTTGCGCTGTCATGGCCATTGTCGCCGCGGTAGTGGTAATCTGCTACAAGGGCGTCGTCTTCAGCTGCTCCTCGCAGCCGGGCGTCTGCCAGGCCCGCTGGCTGCCGCCTTTCATGGTTTCGGACTCCCTCCTGATGGGCATGGGAGTCTTTATAATAATTACAATTCTCGTTGCTCCGGATTCGCCAGCGCCCTTGATGCTGATCCTGCCTTCAATCGCCCTGCTGACAGCCCGCTGCACAACCTTTGCCCTGCTCTGGCAGGATCTGAAAAAACGGGCGCGGCTGGTCAATTCAAGGGATCGCAACCGCCTGATTGGAGCGATAGTCTATGGCCTGGGCGGACTTTTACCGCTTCTTTTGCTGTTCTGCGGGCCTTTCTGGATGGGGCTCGCAGCCATTCTCTTTCTTTGCGCAGGCCTTTTCGAGCGCAACTGGATTATAGGACTCACCAGACCACATTGACGTCCGTGCCTGTTTATGCTGGCGCCCGGGGGCCGCTCCGGGCGCTTTTTAGGCAATTTTTAGAAAATAGCACATCTCCTCCAAAATTTTCTTGACCTTTCCTTATTCTTGCCCTAAAAACAATTTTTGCCCAATATGGGCCATCCCTGAACGGCAGGGAAGAACAGATTGAGTCTGTTCTGTACGCGCCCTGGAGGATAACCCCGGGGTTTGACATTTGCAGGCGTTGCCAAATGCCTCACGATGTCCAGCCGTTCCAGTCCGGCTAGCATCCGCCCGTCTCTTGCTGAAGCGGGCCTGCGGACTGTAAGGTGCAAGCGGGTTTTGGCGTGTCTGCGGTTTCATGCCTAAATGGCAAAGGCCGCGCAAGACCGGAGCCGCGCTGATTCCAGCATCTGGAACAGGCGCCCGGCGAAGACTCGCGGCTTTTTTGTCGCCTTTGTGGCGAAAGGCAGAGTTATATTACTGGAGTAGGCAGAATGACGACAGTCAGCAGTGATCGCATCCGCATCAAGCTCAAGGCATACGATTACCGCATCCTGGACAAGGCAGTGGCGGAAATCGTGGACACGGCGCGCAATACTGGCGCTGGCGTGGCCGGGCCAATTCCGCTCCCCACCAACATTCACAAATATACAATTCAACGTTCAGTCCATGTGGACAAGAAATCCCGCGAACAGTTCGAGATGCGGATTCACAAGCGCCTGATGGATATCCTGGAACCGACCCAGCAGACCGTCGACGCGCTTGGCAAGCTTTCCCTGCCGGCTGGCGTTGATGTGGAAATCAAGCTGTAGGAGGGTTTTGCCGTGGCTGAAAAACTGGGAATCCTCGGACGCAAGCTGGGCATGACCCGCATCTTTGGCCATGACGGGACAGCGATACCGGTAACGGTAATCGAAGCCGGCCCGTGTCCGGTTACGCAGATCAAATCCGAGGCCAAGGATGGTTACAACGCCATCCAGATTGGCTTCAACAAGGCCAAGGCCAAGCATGTAACGAAACCGCAGCAGGGGCACTTCGCCAAAGCGGACGCGGGAATGTTCCGCCAGACGCGCGAGATCCGGCTTGAGGGCGCGCCCGAGCAAAAGCTGGGCGAAGAGCTGACTGTGGAAATTTTCTCGCCTGGCGATGTGGTTAAAGTAACCGGCAAAAGCGTAGGCAAGGGCTACCAGGGCAGGATGAGGCGCTGGAACTTCGCAGGCGCAAAAGATTCGCATGGCACAGAAAAAGTGCACCGCAACAACGGCTCCATAGGCAACAACACATTTCCGGGACATGTGTTCAAGGGGCGCAAGATGGCCGGCCACTGGGGCAATGAAACTGTAACCGAGCTTGGCCTGAAAATAGTGGGCATTCGTCCCGAGGACAATGTCATACTGGTTAAAGGCACCGTGCCTGGCCCGAAAAACGGCCTGGTTCTGATTCGCAAGCAGTAGGGGAAGCAGATGGCTACTGTAAAAGTATATGACCAGGAGCGCCAGGAAGTCGGGGAGATCGCGCTTGCGCCGGAAGTGTTTGACGTAGTGCCAAGGGCCGAGATCCTGAATTTTGTGATTCGCTCGCAAATGGCGGCGAACCGCTCGGGCACGCATCACACCAAAACGCGCGGCCAGGTTTCCGGCGGCGGCGTAAAGCCGTGGAAGCAGAAGGGCACAGGCCGGGCGCGGGCCGGCTCGAACCGCTCGCCGATCTGGCGCGGCGGCGCAATCATTTTTGGACCGCAGCCGCGAACCTATGGATTCAAGGTCAACAGCAAGATTCGCGCCCTGGCGATGAAAATGGCGCTTTCCAGCAGGGTGGAGGACGGCGGCCTGCTGATAGTGAAGGCCATTGACATTGCCGAGCCAAAGACAAAACTGTTTGCAAAAGTTGCAAAACAGCTTGAACTGGACAAGGCGCTGGTAGTTTTGCCGGAAAAGAATGAGACGCTGATTCGCGCAAGCAACAATCTGCCCAATGTTACAACGACAACGCCTGACCAGCTGAATGTCTGGCAGATCCTGAAGCACAGGCAGCTGGTTTTGCTTGAGGATGCAGTCAGCCTGATAGAGGCGCGCTTTGCGGCCAGGGAGAAGAAATGAATCTGAACGACGTGCTGCTCAGGCCGCTTCTTACCGAAAAGACGACGATGCTCAAGGATGAGGCGCGCCAGGTTACATTCATGGTGGCTCCCGGAGCCAACCAGCTGCAAATTGAAAAGGCTGTTGAGCAGACATTCAATGTCAAGGTGCAGAAGGTCAATATTGTCCGGCGCAGGCCAAGACGCAGATTCCGCCAGGGGCGGCTGATTGGCCAGCAATCCGGCTGGAAGAAGGCATATGTGATGCTGGCGCCAGGCGACAAGATAGACCTTTTTGAGGGAGTATAAGATGGCAGTCCGCAAGCTGAAGCCGACCTCTGCCGGACGACGTTTCCAGACGGTCTCCGATTTCCAGGAAGTAACGCGCACAACGCCAGAAAAATCCCTTACCGAGGGATTGCCAAAAAAGGCTGGCCGCAACAACAACGGACGCGTTACGAGCCGCAGGCGCGGCGGCGGAGTCAAGCGCCTTTACCGGATCATTGATTTCAAGCGCGACAAAAAGGGCGTGCCCGCAGTTGTGGCGGAGATCGAGTATGATCCAAACCGCACGGCCCGGATTGCCCTGCTCCATTATGCTGACGGGGAAAAGCGCTACATTCTTGCTCCGCAAGGGCTGAAACAGGGCGACAAGGTGCTGGCCGGAGTGGATACGCGCACAGGCCAGACGGCGGATATCAAGCCTGGCAACGCGCTGGAAATGGCTAAAATTCCGGTCGGCACGGTCATTCACAATATCGAGATGTCCCCCGGGCGCGGCGGCCAGCTGTGCCGGTCGGCAGGGACATACGCGCAGCTGATCGCCAAGGAAGGCAAATACGCGCTTTTACGCCTGCCATCCGGAGAGGTGCGCAAGGTGCTGGCAAGCTGCATGGCGACAGTCGGGCAGGTGGGCAATCTCTCGCACGAAAACATTTCGCTTGGCAAGGCAGGGCGCAATCGCTGGCTGGGGCGGCGGCCAAAGGTGCGCGGCGTGGCGATGAATCCGATTGACCATCCCCTGGGCGGCGGCGAAGGACGCAGCTCCGGCGGCCGGCATCCGGTTTCGCCCTGGGGCATGCCTGCCAAGGGCTACAAGACCAGGGACAAGAAAAAGGCGTCCAGCAAGCTGATCATCAAGCGGCGCGGACAAAAATAGGAGCGGCAGATGCCAAGATCGCTAAAAAAAGGCCCCTTCATTGACGGGCACTTGCAGGCAAAGGTTGACGCGGCTGTTTCAAGCGGCGACCGGCGCGTAATCAAGACCTGGTCGCGCCGCTCGACGATTCTGCCGGAGATGGTTGGCCTGACATTCGCTGTCCACAATGGCCGCAAATTCGTGCCTGTTTTTGTTACGGAGAACATGGTTGGCCACAAGCTCGGCGAATTTTCGCCCACGCGCACATTCCATGGGCACGCGGCTGACCGCAAAGCCAAGGCGGCCAAGAAATAGGATCGGTTATGGAAGCAAAAGCAATAGCCAAATACCAGCGCGTATCGCCGCGCAAAACCCGCTTGGTGGCGCGCAATGTCCAGGGCCTTGGCGTGGAAGATGCAATGAATCTGTTGCGCTTTACCCATAACAAGCCCGCAGGCATCCTGTTTGAAGTGGTAAAAAGCGCGCTTGCCAATGCCGACCAGCAGGGCAATGTGGATGTGGACAGTCTGGTGGTAAAGGAAGTGATGGTGAATGAAGGGCCGTGCTGGAAGCGCTTCATGCCGCGGGCGCAGGGGCGGGCGACGAAAATTCGCAAGCGCACGAGCCATATCACTGTGATTCTTTCGGAAGGGCGGTAAACATGGGTCAGAAAGTACATCCTTTTGGCTTCCGGCTGGGCTACAACAAGAATTGGCAGTCCCGCTGGTTCAGCAAGCGGGAATATCCGGAATTTGTGTATGAAGACAGCAAGATCCGGGAATACGTCAAGAAGCTGCTGTACCATGCAAGCCTTTCCAAGATCGAGATTGAGCGCGCCGGCGGCAAGGCGCGGGTCATTCTTTCGACAGCCAGGCCAGGGATAGTGATTGGCAAAAAGGGCGTTGACATTGAAAAACTGCGCGCGAATCTGCGCAAGCGTTTTGGGCGCGAATTTTCGCTGGAAGTAAATGAAATCCGGCGTCCGGAAGTGGACGCGCAGCTGATAGCGGAGAACATAGCGCAGCAGCTTGAGCGGCGCGTGGCATTCCGGCGCGCCATGAAGCGCACTGTGTCAATGGCCAGGAAATTTGGCGCCGAGGGCATCCGCGTAACCTGTTCCGGCAGGCTGGCAGGCGCGGAAATCGCGCGCACGGAATGGTACCGCGATGGCAGGGTGCCGTTGCAGACATTGCGGGCAAACATTGAATTCGGCTTTGCTGAAGCGCATACCACTTACGGCATCATTGGCGTGAAAGTATGGGTTTACAAGGGCGAAATTCTGGACAAAGAGGTTGAACAGTAATGCTTGCGCCAAAAAAGGTAAAATTCCGCAAATGGCAAAAAGGGCGGCTGCGCGGGCTTGCCACGCGCGGGGCGTCAATCGCCTTTGGCGATATAGGTCTGAAAGCAATTGAGCACGGACATCTCACGAGCCAGCAGATCGAGGCCGCGCGTATTGCAATGATGCGCCACATCAGGCGCGGTGGCAAAGTCTGGATTCGCATTTTTCCG
>JAAUYW010000004.1 GCA_014804915.1 Desulfovibrio sp.
AAGAAAGCGGCTCCAGGAGCAGGTGGCCGGAAAAATCAGCGCGCTCATGGCAGCCTGGAAAGAAGACAAGGCGACAGCAAAGCAGACTCTCAGGGAAATGTCAGGCCTGCGCGCCGAGCTCGGCCTTGACAGGGAAGAAAACAGATCCGTTCTGCCGCCAGTACAAACATTTACGCCCGGGCAGCGCGTATTTCATGCCGGTTTCAACAAGCGCGGCCAGATCACCACAATAGATGAAAAGCGCGGGCGCTGCCGCGTGGACCTGGATGGGGTCAGCCTCTGGGCAAACATGGCGGATTTGCGCGCAGCCGGCGATTCGGCCCAGTCAGGCGCGAGGCAGGCGACCAGGCCTGCGGCCGGGCCGGTCTTCAGCCTGGATGTGCGCGGTCAGCGCGCAAGCGAAGCACTTTCGGAAGTGGAGCGCTTTCTGGACAAGGCCCTGCTTGGCGGCTCAACTGAAGTCGAGATCATCCATGGCCGCGGCACTGGCGCGCTGCGGCGCGAAATCCACAACTACCTGAAGGCCTTTCCAGCAGTCGAGAATATCCGGCTGGCGCCTGAAGATCGCGGCGGCGATGGCATGACAATCGTCACCCTGAAGTAAGAATGCAATTCAGCGACGCCATAAGAGCGATAAAAGAGCGCCTGAGCCTGGCAGATATAGCCAGGCGCTATGTAGAACTAAGGCAGAACGGGCCGCGGCTGATAGCGCCCTGCCCTTTTCATCAGGAGACAAACCCGTCATTTTACATTTCTGACGACCGCGGCACTTTTTACTGCTTTGGCTGCCAGGCCTCCGGCGATCTGATCGAATTCTACAGCCGCATCAACGGACTTGATTTTCGCGAGACTGTGACCCAGCTTGCCGAGGAGGCTGGCATCAGCATTGATGAAGAGCCTTCCCCTGGCTTTGGCAAAAAAGCTCTCCGCACTGACAGGCAGGCAATGCTTGACATGCATAATGCCGCTGCAAACCATTTCATGGCAAATCTGGGCGCCCCGCCAGGCGGCGAATGCGGCGAATACATAACAAGACGCGGCCTTGCCAGGGAGACAGTTGAAAGATTCGGCCTTGGCTGGGCGGCCAGGGACTGGCACTCGCTGGAGCATTGCCTCAAGCGGCTGGGCTACAATCTGGAGCTGGCCTGCGAATGCGGCCTGCTCGCGCAGTCGGCCAGGGGAGGCCTCTATGACCGCTTCCGCGGCAGGCTGATGTTTCCAATCCGCAATCTTTCCAATCAGGTGATCGCCTTCGGCGGCCGCATAATCTGCGATGAAGATGAAGCCAAGTACATAAACAGCGCGGATACGCCGATTTATGGCAAAAAAGAGCATCTCTACGGTTTGCCGCAAGCCAGNCGNGCCATCAGCGCNAAGGGTTTTGCCCTGCTCACCGAAGGCTACATGGATGTGCTCACGTTGCATGAGTTCGGGTTTGCGAANAGCGTTGGCGCGCTGGGCACGGCCCTGACCGAAGAGCAGATCAGGCGGCTTTCCGGCTTTACGTCGCGCGTTGGCCTGCTTTTTGACGGCGACGGCCCTGGCAGGAAGGCGGCGTTGCGTGNCTGCGGAATGTTCCTCAGCCGCGGCCTGGATTGCACGGTGATTTTGCAGCCGGATGGCGAGGATATTGACAGCCTTTTGCGCACGGCNGGGCCAGAGACCTTTTCGAAACTGCTGGAAAGCGCGCCGGACGGCCTGGCCTACTGCATCAGCTGTCTGGAGGAGCTTGCGCCGCGCGAGGCCATCGACTGGGCCAGAANCTTCCTGGCAGGAGTGCAGATTCCGGAGCTGACCAGNCGTTATGCCACGCATATCGCGCGCAGGCTGGGCATCTCGGAGAGCGCCCTGCGCGAGAGCCTGCGCGAAAAGCCGGCAGGCAGCAGGCGGCAGCCGCCGCCCGAGGNNGAGCACAGGGATCTCTGCGCCAGGGACACGCAAATCATAATGCTTCTGGCGCGCTATCCGGAACGGCTGGAAGACATACGCGAGCTGGGCGCAGATCTGGCGCTGACAACCGAGCGCGCGCGCAATTTCTGGGCCCTGGTNGAATTGCATGGGCCGGAGCAGGTTCATTACCATCTTGATGAAAGGCAGAAGCGATTCTGGAACAGCCAGCGNGGTCCNGANGCGGCTCCGCGCGATTCCTTTGAGACCGAACTTAATTGCCTGAAAGAATGTCTGGACAGGTTCTACGCGCAAAGCCAGGCGGCATCGCTGAAGGCGGCCTATGCGCGGCCTGGCAATGCTGCTGACAGCGATCTNGCATTCCTGCAGGCCATCAGGGATACGATGAGGAAGGATAATGAGCAATCTTAAGAACATTCCCCAGTTTCANATGCTGATTGACAAGGGCAAGGGCACTGGCTTCCTGACTTATGAGGAAGTTACCAAGGCGCTGCCGATGGAGATGAACAATCCCGATCAGCTGGATGAAATCATCTGCATTTTTGAACAGTTCGAAATCAGCATTGTGGATTCCGAAAAGGACGCCAAGAAGCTCTCCGTCACTGCCGATGGCACGGAGGAGCTGGTNGACGCGGGTCTCGGCCTTGTTGATGACGATGAATCAGCTGATTATTCATCGCGCAGCACTGATCCGGTGCGGATGTATCTGCGCGAGATGGGCGCTGTGCCCCTGCTTGACCGCGATGGCGAAGTGGTGATTGCCAAGAAAATCGAAATGGGCGAGCAGGATGTGCTTTACGCGCTTGTCGAGGTTCCTGTCGCTGTTGAAGAGCTGATTCATGTTGGCGACGATTTGCGCCAGAACAGAATCAAGCTCAAGGANGTCGTCAAGACCATTGAAGAGGACGANCCGAACGAGGACCAGATCAGCCAGCGCATGCGCGTGATCAACCTGCTGGANGAGATACGCGGCGTATTCAAGAAAAACCGCAAGATCTACAAGCGGCTTGACGAATGCTGTACNCTTGAGCGGCGCGNGGCCTCGATCCAGAAGCAGATCATNGCTTTCAAGGACGAAATAGTCACCAGGCTGCGCGATATCAAGCTTGAGAAAACGCTGATAGACCGCATTATCGAAACTGTGGAAGACTATGTGCGCCAAATGCACAACTGCCAGCGGGATCTTTCCGCCTACATCCTCGCGACTGGCCGCACCCAGGCCGAAATCCAGACNCTGTTCGACCTGATNGACAGGCGCGAGATCAATCTTGTGGTCGCCGCGCGCGAGCTGAACCTGAGCGTGGATGAANTGTTCTCATTCAAGGAAATGATCATCGGCAAAATCGAGATCCTGAAGCGGCTCCAGGAAAAATGCTGCCACAGCGTGGGCGATCTCGAGGAAGTGCTCTGGCGCATCAAGCGCGGCAACGCGGCGGCAATGCGCGCCAAACAGGAGCTGATTCGCTCCAATCTGCGCCTCGTGGTTTCAATCGCCAAGAAATACACAAATCGCGGCCTGCAGTTCCTGGACCTGATTCAGGAAGGCAATATCGGTCTGATGAAAGCTGTTGACAAGTTTGAATACCAGCGCGGCTACAAGTTCTCCACCTACGCGACCTGGTGGATCCGCCAGGCCATCACCCGGGCGATCGCGGATCAGGCCCGCACCATCCGCATCCCCGTGCACATGATTGAAACAATCAACAAGCTAATTCGCACCTCCCGCTACCTTGTCCAGGAGCTGGGGCGCGATCCAACGCCGGAGGAAATTGCCGAGCGCATGGATTATCCGGTCGAGAAAGTCAAAAAAGTGCTCAAAATCGCGAAAGAGCCGATCTCGCTTGAAACACCGATTGGCGATGAGGAAGATTCCAGTCTGGGCGACTTCATCGAGGACAAGAAGGCAGTCGCGCCAGCTGAAGAAGTGATCAACACAAAGCTTTCCGAGCAGCTGGCGATTGTGCTATCCGATCTGACGCCGCGCGAGGAACAGGTTCTGCGCAAGCGCTTTGGCATAGCGGAAAAAAGCGATCACACGCTTGAAGAAGTGGGCAAGCTCTTCAACGTCACCCGCGAGCGCATCCGCCAGATCGAGGCAAAGGCATTGCGCAAACTGCGCCATCCGGTGAGAAGCCAGCCACTGCGGTCCTACTATGAAAACTAGAATCTCGATACCCGCCCTGCTGCTCATCCTGCTCCTTGCCTGGCAGCAGGCGCTGGCCGCCGCGCAAGTCCAGCATCCTGAAGGCATTGTCGCCTACTGCTTTGACGGCGACACCATCAAGCTCAGGGACAGGCGCATTGTGCGCCTGGCCGGCATTGACGCGCCAGAGACAGCGCACAAGGACAGCCCGGCGCAATACTACAGCAGGCAGTCGCGCCAGCTGCTGGAGGAGCTTGCGCGCGGCAAGACCGTTCAGCTTGAATTTCCTGGCGAGAATATCCGCGATCGCCACAACAGGCTGATAGCCAATGTCATTCTGCCAGACGGCCAGTCCCTGAACGAGCTTCTGGTCGCAAGCGGCGCGGCGTTCTTTTATCCGCACCCTGATCTGGATCCGGCTTTCATGGAAAAATTGCGCGAGCTTCAGGCAGAGGCGATCCGCGAAAGGCGCGGCTTCTGGGAAAAGCTGCTCAGCCTGCCGCTTGCGGATGAACGCTATGTCGGCAACAGGAATTCCCTGCGCTTCTTCCCTGAAAACTGCCCGCCGGCAAGAAACATGAAGCCCAGAAACCGCGAGAATTTCGGCGCGCTGATCGACGCTTTCCTCGCCGGCTACGCGCCTGCGCGCATCTGCGTCTTCTGGCCGGAAGAAAAAACCAGGGCCGCCAGGGACTGACTGTGAGAAAAATAACGCGCAGATATTTTCTGGGCGCGGGACTTGCGGCCCTGGCTGGCGCGGGCTTTTACTCCTGGTCGCTCTGGCGTAGCTTTGGCGCCCTGCCGGAGCAGGCTCCGGCTTCGCCAAACTGGCAGGCAGGCGCCTTCAGGAATCTGCCTGACAACTACATATATGCGGGTCTTGATCAGGAGCCGCTGCATGAGGGGGGCTGGCTGAAATTCCTGCTGGAACGCGACGGCGACCGCTATCCGCCCGCGCCCGTGCCCTCAATCCGAAGCGATCTCGGCTCCCTGCGCGATGGCGAATTTGTCTGGCTCGGCCATTCCTCTTTCCTGTTCCGGCTCGCCGGAAAAACCATCTGCGTTGATCCGGTGCTTGCCTCGCGCGCCTCGCCTGTGCCTTTCACAATTCCCGCCTGGCCTGGGGCCAGCCCTTTCAGGGCCGGAGATTTCCCGAAAATCGATTATCTCTGCATCAGCCACGACCACTGGGATCATCTTGATTACAAGGCCGTTACCTCGCTCAGGTACGACAATGTTCTCTGCGGCAAGGGCGTAGGCGCGCATTTCCGAAGCTGGAATATGCCGGAGCCGGCAGAGCTGGACTGGGGCGAAACCTGGCAGGCGGGCCCATTGAAATTCACGTTCACTCCTTCCAGGCACTTTTCCGGGCGCGGGCTGACAAGAAACCGGAGCCTCTGGGGGGGCTTTGCCATCACAGCCGGCAGCGGCGGATCAGTTTATTGCACTGGCGACGGCGGCTATGGCAGCCACTTTGCGGCCATTGGCAAGACCTGCGGCCCGTTTGATCTCATTCTGCCGGATTCCGGCCAGTACAACCGAGCCTGGGCTACTGTCCACATGTTCCCCGAACAGGCCGCACAGGCGGCAAGAGACACGAAAAGCCGCCTGGCGTGCCCGGCCCATATCGGCAAGTTCACCCTGTCCTGGCATCCCTGGGACGAGCCTACCAGAAGATTCGCCAAAAAGGCCGCGGAGCTGGGCCAGAATTTTATCCTGCCCGTGATTGGCGAAAAATGCTCAATTGACGGCAGGAGGAATTTTCAGGCAGCCTGACTGCCGCTTCTGAGACGTTTCAGGCCGCTAACTGCCTGGATCTTCAGGCACAACCAGATTCGCAAGCGCCTCGGGATCTTTCACGCGGCTCCCCCAGAGCCCATAGACAAGCATTAGCAATTCGCAGGCCAGGGCAAGACACCACGTCCAGCGCCAGGAACCAAGATAATCAGCAAGCATGCCCTGCAGAAGCGGAAACACCGCGCCCCCGAAAACGCCCATCATGAATATTCCCGAAGCCCGCGACGTATAGGCGCCCAGACCCGCTACCGCAAGAGTGAAGATGCAGCTCCACATGACAGAGTGAAAGAGGCCCGCTGCCGAGAGCAGATAGAGGTTATCCAGGCACATGCTTAGAACAATCAGGACTGAAGCGATTGAAGTGGCGCCGATTAGCAGGGCTCTTGGGGAAACGGACGGAAATGCGGATGAGATGAGCCTGCCCACCATCATTCCGCCCCAGTAAAGCGTGGCAAGGAGGGCCGGAATGCCAAGATTAATCGAGCCTATAGCCAGCGATTTGCTGCCAAAGAATGAAAGCTCCCTCCCGCTCTCCAGCAGCTGCATCGCATTCATGTTGATGTTGACCCCGATTGAGACCTCCGCGCCCACATATACAAATATTGCGAGCACGCCAAAGGCCAGATGCGAAAAAGACCAGACGGACCTGGGCAGTTTCACTGCGGAGCGCATGGCTGCCAGATCAGGCAGGGGAAGGCGCATGGTAACGAGCATTACGCAGGCGACGACAAAAGCGATCCAGAGAATTGGCCAAAGCAGCTGGTCCGGCTTGACAGATGTCAATGCAACGCCCGCAAAAATGACTGCTGTAACAAAAAACGGCCCGATTGTCGTGCCTACCGAATTTATGCCTGTGGCCATGTTCATGCGCTGCACCGCGCTGGTGCCAGGCATCTCCCAGGATGCGATATAGGGGTTGATGACAACCTGGAGCATCGCGGCCGATGTGCCCATAAAAAAGCAGCCAAGCAAAAAGATGAAATATGCCCAGGGCACCTGATCCTGGCCGATGCGCAGGCCGGCCTCCAGCCAGTTGGCGCCAATCCAGGCAGCCAGACTGTATGTCAAAAGCCCAATGACCATTATTGCAAGCGCGCGCACCAGGGTTGTCTTATAACCTCTTGTATCAACCCAGCGGCTGGCTACGCCGCTATTGAGCAGATAGCCGAGAAAAAAGAAAAAGGAAATGCAGGTTGTGAGCGTATTGCGCAATTTGTCAGCATGCGCAAGAAAGGCAACCTGCATCGGACCCTGAAACTGGCCGTTGATTGTGGTGAGAAAACCAACAATGAAATAAATGAAAGTCAGAATTATAAAAGGGCCCAGACCATAATGGATGTCTTCAGATTTGCCGGTCATGGCGGCCGCTCCCTGGAAAAATGGAGCTCCGGCGCCAGGAACGCGCCGGAGCCTGTGCAGGATTATTTCAGAATGTCCTGGAGAGTCCTTTTCGCGCCTTTTTCATCAATCGAACTGACCATTTCCAGATACTTTTTCTCAAAATCAGCATTGCCGCGCAGCGGCGCTGCCGCAAAAGCGGCAAGCCCAAGGAAATCAAGCGGATCGTCAGAATTGATCAGGGCCCTGTCCGCGTCAGTCATCCAG
>JAAUYW010000005.1 GCA_014804915.1 Desulfovibrio sp.
GAAAATCCAGGCCGGATTCCACAATGGAAGTGCAGACCAGCACATCCAGCTCTCCGTGCCAGAATTTGCGCATGGTTGACTCAAGCTCTTTTTCCGGCATCTGGCCATGCGCCATTCCAACCCTGGCCCCAGGCACAAGGCTTTTCACATAAGCCGCCCTTTGCTCCAGATCGTGAACGCGATTGTAAACCCAGAAGACCTGCCCCTCCCTGCCGAGCTCGCGCTCAAGCACCTGGCGCAGGGTCGCGTCATCTTTCTGCAATACCGCTGTCGCAACCGGCTTCCTGTCCACAGGTGCGGTTTCGATAATTGACAAATCGCGGATACCGGACATGGAAAGCTGCAATGTGCGTGGAATAGGCGTGGCAGTCAGCGTCAGCACATCCACATTCTGCTTCATCGCTTTCAGCTTTTCCTTGTGGCGCACGCCAAACCGCTGCTCTTCATCCAGAATGAGCAGCGCGAGATTTGGCAGCTGCACATCTTTGGAAAGAATGCGGTGCGTGCCAATGAGAATGTCAATCTGGCCCTGGGCGCATGCCGCCAGGGTTTCCTTTTGCTGGGCCCTGGGCACGAAACGGCTCAACAGGCCGACATTTATGGGAAAGCCGGCGAGCCTGGCGCGGAAAGTCTGGTAATGCTGCTCGGCCAGCACAGTTGTGGGGCAGAGCAGCGCGACCTGCCTGCCTTCCGCGGCGGCGCGGAAAGCCGCGCGCAACGCGACCTCGGTCTTGCCAAAGCCGACATCGCCGCAAACCAGCCGGTCCATTGGCTGGGATTTTTCCATGTCGTCCAGCACATCCTGGATAGCGCGCGCCTGATCCGGGGTCTCCTCATATGCGAACGTCGCCTCAAATTCGCGATAAAGCTCATCCGGCGGTCCATAGCGGAAACTTTTCGCGACCTTGCGGTAGGCGTACATTTTGACAAGATCAGCCGCGATTTTCTCAATTGCCTTTCTGGCGCGCTCCTTGCCATTGATCCAGCCCTGGGTGCCAAGCCTGTCCAGGGCGGGCTCAGCTCCTTCCTGGCCCTTGAATTTCTGCACCTGCCCAAGCCTGTCAGTGGGCACATAGAGTCTGTCGTTGCCAGCGTATTCAAGCAGCAGAAAATCGTTGGTAACGCCGCTGACTGTCAGGGTCTGCAGGCCGCCGAAGCGGCCGATGCCGTAGTCCCTGTGCACCAGCAGATCGCCCGGGGCAAGTTCGCTGAAATTGTCCAGTCCGCGAAACGCGGCTGATGCCTTGCGCTGGCGCTTGTCCGAGCGCGGAAAAATGATTTCCTCGCCCAGAATGATGACCTTGTCCCATTCCAGCTCGGCGCCAAAATTCAGCGGCGAAATCAGNGCGAAAGTGCCTTCCTGGCCTGGCGCGTAGCGCGTGAAGGGGGCGATGCCATCTTCTTCGGCCAGTTTGAGAAATTTCTGGCGTTTGCGGCTTGTGGAAAAGGCCAGCAGAATCTGGCTGAATTTGCGGGAAGGCCGCTTTAGCGCGCGCACAAGCGTTTGCCAGGGCCGATCCTTATCCTCAGGCAGCGGGAAAAGATCCGAAAATGCNGTAAATTTGCGCTCCGGCAGGCTGATGCCCTTTTCNNCCACGCCCAGATTCAGGCGTTCAAAANATACGCACTGAAAAGAGTTCCAGGGCACAGGCTGGGATGAGCGNCGCAANGCCAGCGCTCCTGGCTGCTGCAATGGCGCTTCCTTGTCCTCCAGCTCCTCTTTCAGGGTGGAGCTGGCATTGCGCAGGGCTTCCAGGCTGTCCGCCTCGCCCTGTAATATCCAGAGCGCGTCTTTNGGCAGCCAGTCCTCGAAGAAACTCGCGTTCTCATGAGCCACGCCAGGCATTATGCCGGCGCCTCCCTGCTCCAGACGTTTTTTGATCAGGTAATGCTCGTTTTCCGACAGCCTGTCTGTTTCAAGCAGGCTGTCCTGTCTCGCCAGCGCCGCCTGCGCGCCTTGCGGGTCAGAGAGAATTGGCGAGGCAGGCAAAATGGTCAGTTCTTCCAGATTCTGCAGCGAGCGCTGCGTTTCCGGATCAAACAGGCGTATTTCCTCAAGCGTATCCCCGAAAAATTCAATGCGGGCAGGTTTGCTGTAGCCGGAGGGAAAAATATCAAGAATGTCGCCGCGTCTTGCCATTTCGCCCGGGCTTGAGACCATCGAGCAGCGGCTGTAACCCCATTCCAGGGCCTGCTCAATAATCAGCTCCGGTGAAAAATCCTGGCCAGGCAAAAGCTCAAGCGTGCGTTTTTCGAAAAAATCAAGAGGCATGTAGCGCAATGCGAGGCTCGCCATGCTGGCGACAACGCATTTGGGCTTATGCAGGGTCAGACCGTAAAACGCGGCCATGCGCTCGGCCCATTGCTCCTGGCCGTGGTGAAAACCGGGGAAAAGCAGCTCCGGGCGCTGCCAGCGNGGACTGGAGAGCGGCCAGTCNCCTGCTGAAAGATCAGGCGAAAACAGGCGTCCGAAAGCCTGCGCCTCACGGAAATTCTCACGGCCGGATGTGGCAATGACAGCGGTTCTGCCGGAGGCGACAGCCTCATCCGCCAGGGCGCAGGCTGTGGCCAGGCCGGATCTGGAAATATAGATGCGGTTCTGGCCAGATGCCAGAATTGAAGACAGCGCGTCCATGGAATCCTATTTCATCAAAAAAGCCACGCCCATGCCAATGACAGAGCAAATGAACGCGGCAAGGCCGATCATGGTGCGCACGACCCATTTCAGAATCTCGTGCTTGTTGGTAATCAGCTGGTTATCAAGGCGCCAGATCTCGCCGCGCATGGATTGCAGTTCTGTGCGCAATGTGAGAAAATCCTCGCGAGTGGCCAGTTCCTTGTGGGCATGCAGCTCGAATTCCGAGAAAGTCTTTTTGCGCGAGGCTTCCTGGGCTTCGGCCTGCACACGGAAGGCTTCAGCCTGCACTTCGGCCTGCGCCCTGGAGAACCCCGCCGCTTCAAGTTTCTTCATATAGGCCAGCGTATCAAAGGTAATTGGCATAACTGCGCCCGCAAATTAAAAAATGCCGGATAATGGCGTATTTTAGCAATATCGCTACGGATTTCAATAGGGCTGTCAAAGGCGCCCCAGCCAGCCTCACAGGAGCGGCTCTTGGAAAAACTTGACGATCTGCTTGCCTGGATTGCCTCGGGCAATCCGTTGACTGTTGGCACATCAATGTATGATACAATGCATTATTACAGCGATGAATGCCGCAGAATTCTGTCCGTGCTGAACGCGGGCTTCCATTCTCCCCGCGAGATCCGCGAGCTGTTTACAGAATTGACCGGGCGTGAGCCAGGCAGGGAGTTTTCCCTGTTTACGCCTTTTTATTCGGATTTTGGTAAAAACATACATATAGGCGACAATGTGTTCATCAACGCCTGCTGCTGTTTTCAGGACCAGGGCGGAATCTGGATTGGCGACCGCGCCCTGATCGGCCATCGCGCCACATTCGCCACAATCAACCACGGCCTTGCTCCCGGGTCCAGGGGCATTCATCATACTGCGCCGATTCATGTTGGCGCGGATGTGTGGGTGGGCTCGAACGTCACTATCCTGCCAGGCGTCAGCATTGGCGATGGCTCCATTATCGCCGCTGGAGCTGTTGTTACAAAATCGGTGCCTCCCATGACAATAGCAGGCGGCGTGCCCGCGAGGAAATTGCGCGATGTGCCCGGCTAGGGCTTCGCTGCCGGAACGCGCCGGAAGGGAGAGCGGCCGGAAATGACGCAGTCTTCAGGATTGCTCGCGCTTGCATGCGGCACTTTTGCCCTTGGCATGGCGGAATTTTCAATGATGGGCATTCTCTCGCCCCTGAGCCAGAGCCTGCATGTCAGCATTCCCGAAGCCGGTGATTTCATTTCCGCCTACGCGCTGGGAGTGAGCCTGGGCTCGCCGTTGCCCCTGCTTTTCCGCAACCGGCCGCTCAAGCATATCCTGCTTGGCCTGTGCTGCGTCATTTTTGCAGGCAACCTGTTTGCCGCAAGCTCCTGGGGTTACTGGAGCCTGCTTGTGGCCCGCTTTCTTGCAGGACTGCCGCATGGCGCGTTTTTTGGCGTGGGCGCGATTGTCGCCACAAACATGGTTGAGCCAGGTCGCAGGGCTACGGCTGTCGCCATCATGGCTGCCGGCATGACAATGGCAAACCTGTTTGGGGTGCCCCTGGCGACCTGGCTTGCCAATTCCTGGTCCTGGCGCTCTGCCTTTGGCATCGCGGCCGCGTTCGCCATTTTTGCGTTTCTGGGCATTCTTGCGTATATTCCCGTCAGGGAGCCGCCCCGCGAAAAAGGGCTTCGGCGCGAATTCAAATTTCTCGAAAAATCTGCCCCCTGGCTTATTTTTGCGGCTACGTTTCTTGGCCAGGGCAGCATTTATTGCTGGTATAGTTACGTGGAGCCGATTTTGCTCAATGTTTCCCATATAGCCAGCACAAGCATAAAGTGGGTCATGATTCTTGCCGGACTCGGCATGGTCATTGGCGGATTGCTCTCCGGAAAGCTGGCTGACCGGTTTCATGCGTCGCTGGTGTCTGGCTGCACCGCGCTCCTGATTGTGCCCACTTTGCTGCTCATCTATTTTTTCAGCAGCTGCGCCCCGCTTGCGATTGCGCTTACCTTCATTGGCGCCGGCGCTCTCTTTGCGCTTGGCGGCCCCTTGCAATATCTCATTGTCCGTTACTCTCGAGGCGGGGAGATTCTGGGAGGCGCAGGCATCCAGATTGCCTTTAACGCCTCAAACGCGCTGGCTGCGTGGCTGGGCGGCGTGGTAATCAATGCCAATCTGGGCCTGGCGGCTCCGGCCCTGGCCGGCGTGCCGATGGCCATTGCAAGCGCGGCAATCCTGTTCTGGTTCTACCGCAGGTACGGCTCCTGAGGGCTGGCGCCATGTATTAACTGGCAATGGCGGCCTGTTGGTGGTAATTTGGGGATGTTCCCATTAACCACATCATTGCAGCAAGGACGGCCAAATGCCACGTCATCATGATTCCCCGCCTGCCTGGTTAAATTCGGAAGCCATAACAACAGCGCTTGGCCGCCAGAGCGAGCCTGACCAGCAGGTTCTGAAAGATATTCTGGACAAGTCCCTGGCGCTCGAGCCACTGGGACTTGATGAAATCGCAGCCCTTTTGAGAGTGCGCGCGCCGCAAAAAATTGTCGAGCTTGAGGCTGCGGCTGATCTTGTCAAACAGAAGGTCTATGGCGACCGTATTGTTCTAACGGCGCCCCTGCATCTGGACAGCCATTGCGAAAGCGACTGCCGTTACTGCGCCTATCGCTCAGGCAGCGACCAGATTGAACGCAAGCGCCTTGATCCTCATGAAATAAGGGAAGCCGGAAAGAAACTCATCCGCCAGGGGCACAAGCGGGTTATTCTTACATGCGGCCACTCGGAGCAGACAACAGCCGCCTATCTTGCGGAAGCCTGTGATATTCTCTCCCATCTTTCAGAAGGACAGGGAGAAATCCGGCGCATCAACCTGGATGCCGGAGAAATTGAGCCGCAGGAATATGCCATCCTCAGGCAGGCCGATGCTGGCGCAATCAACATTTATCAGGAAACATATAGCGAAGAATACTATAAAAAGGCCCACCCCAAAGGCCCGAAAAGCAATTTCGCCAGGCGCCTGCATGCGCCGGAAATCGCCCTTGAATCCGGCATGGACGATGTGGCCCTGGGCATCGCTTTTGGCCTTGGCCCCTGGGAATTCGACCTGCTCGCCCTCTCCCTGCACGCGGCACATCTTGCCAGCGCTTGCGGCACGGGCAGCCGCGTTCTCAATCTGCACAGGGTGAGGCCTGCGGCAGGCTGCTCCTGGAAAGCGCCGCTGCCAATGAATGATCCGGATTTTATTCGCGCAGTCGCCATTACGCGCCTTGCCATTCCCTATGCCGGCATCATGCTTGCCACCCAGGAAGCATCCAATCTCTGGAAAGAGGGCTGCAATACCGGAGCTTCGCAAGTTCTGACAGGCAGCCTTGCCAATCCCTATGAAAACTGGCTGGATGCTCCTGGTGAAAAAATTCCGTTCCCGACCGGCCAGGAAACACATCTGGATGAAGTGGTGCGCATTCTGCTGGAAGAGGGACGGCATTTGCCATCCTTCTGCACAGCCTGTCCCAGGCTTGGCCGCAGCGGCCATGAATTCATTGCCATGGCCGAGCAGGGGGACATCAAAAGCCAGTGCGGTCCCAATTCCCTGGCTTCATTCCTGGAATTTCTGCTGAATTACGCAACGCCAGGCACAAGGGAAATGGGTGAAGCCCTTATCCGGGACAGGCTTGGCACAATGAGCGCGCATGAGCGGGGCGCCGCCGAAAAACTGCTGCAAAAGGTGCGCGCGGGACGTTCGGACGAATTTATCTGATCCAGTTCCCTGCCATTTACTGTAGTCGCATCAAACCAAAAGCTGCCGGAGGCCGGTAATCATAATGCCAGAGCGCTGGAGTGATCTTTATTTTGACAAAAAGGACAGGAGCATTCTTGTCCTGGTCAATCGCATTCTTGAGTCCAGGGATACGCCATCAATTACGGGACTCTTTAATCCCAACCTGAATCCGCATGGCATAAAGGAGCTTGCCGCTTCGCCGGTGGCGCGGATGGCATACGCTGTCATCAACCTGTTGCGCAATCTCGATGCCGGCGCGTCGCAGGCCAAGGATAGGCTGCTCGCCCTTGAAGTGCTGTATGACGAGGTGCTTAACAGCGCCCACTCCACACTTCGTCGCAATACAGCCCGTGTGCTGATGCAGATAATGAAGGAAATGGTGCGCGCGCACGGCAACAGGCTGGCCCAGCTGAAGCTTGCCCATGATTTTCGCCGCGTGGTCAACGGCACGCCCCGCATTGTGCGGGAAATGCTCAAGCGCTACCACTTGCCGGAAATGCCGGAACAATGGAATCAGCTGGCATTTGACGATCATGTCTATGATGCGAATACAAAGGGCCGCAAAACGCCTACGCATCTGATCATGGATGCCTGGATCAAGGGCATTCGCGATATCACTGTAGGCTATGAATACTGGGTTCCTGCCGAGGCTGCCAGGGAGCTGTTGCAGGCAGCCTCGATTACTGGCATCACAGTGCGCATAGGCATTGAGTATCGCGTGCCTTTTTATGATCATTACGTCAATCTGTTCTGGATACCGCGCGGCTTTGCCTCAAACGAGGATTTTCTTGAATTTCTGCATACGCCAAAGGCTGTGGAAATCATGAAGGCCGGCCGGGAAGTTCTGGCCTGGAAAAAGGAGAGAATTCTCGGACTATTGAAAGTGTGGAATGACAACGGCCGCAAGGAGCTGCAGCGTCAATGGGAAGAGGAGATTCCCGAATTGACGGCAGAGGAGTTTCTGGAGATCGTGGGCAGGGGCCAGCCCAGCTCCCAGCATGTGGCTGAGGCGCTATTGCGCCATGTGCTGCCTGTTGCCAAAAGGCGCGCTGAAAAACTGGCCTTGGAGGATAGCCAGGGCGCGCGGGCGGAGATCAACTGGCTTGAGCAAATGGGCGCGGACACCATCACCGAGACGTGGCTGAATCCTGCCACGCATCCGGAGCTGATTGACATGGGCAAGCCGCCGGCGCGCGAAGAGATGCCTGAATTGCTGCGCCTCTCTCCATTTGAGCTTGTCAGCGAGCTGCAGCAGGTTAATCAGGGCTACCGGCTGGTGCTTGGCGTGGCGGGCTTGAGCGTAATGGACGTCGCCGAATTTCTGGCGGATTGCCGCGGCGCAGTGACGCATCTGGAAATTTTCAACATGAAGGGCTGGATTGACGGGCAAATGCGCGACATCGCCGCAATCGGCAATTTGCAGCGCGCTCTCAATCTTGGCCTGGGCCCGCGCGTCAAGCAGATCATCCGCCAGATCATCCGTCATCTGGAGCAGCAGCAAGAGGAAGAACGGGCGGAAAAATTTCGCGGCATTCTGCGGGAAGTGCCGCGCCTGTGGGAGCATTACAGGCATAGCCCGCTGAAATCGCGTCTGGGCACAAGCTCCGGCGGGCGCCGCGCATATGGCATGGGCCTGGTGCTGATTGAGACCCTGCCCCCGCGCGCGATCGCCGAGCTGAAACGCAAGGATAATGATTCGCATACCATTCCGATCTGCTCGCCTGTGGAAGAATGCGATATCTATCGCCAGCCGGAGAATCCCACTTTCTGGCAAAGTGTTGGCGCCAAAATGCGGCGCCTGCCTGGCTGCTCCCATCTTGGCATGGAAAAGCGCAGCGAATGGAAAACCGCCAGCGAATACTGCCGCGTTTGCAGTCATGGCAATATCGCAAATCTTGGCGGACTGAATCAGGCGCAGCGCAATCATTTGCTGCCGGAAAAGGAGCACAAGGGTAAAATCAGCCCCGGCATTTCCTATCTTAACACCACATTTTGCAACTGGGTCAAGGTAATCGTGGGCTTTCTGCCCTCGTTCGCCTCTTTTCTCTATACCCAGGACTGGTGGCTGCTGGCCTGGTTTGGCACTTTCATCTGGTTCGGCATTACTGGCGTGCGCAATGTCATCCAGATGATTTTCGCGGCGCGGGGACTTTCGCGAGGCACGCTGATTCACTGGAAGGATCAGGTGAGCATCAGCCGTATTTGCGATTCCCTGATGTACACGGGCATATCGGTCCTGTTGCTGGAGGTGATGATTCGTGTCTGGCTGCTTCAGGATGGGTTTGGGCTGACTGTGGAAAATGATTCCACGATTGTGTTCGCTGTTCTCAATATTGTAAACGGGTTTTATATTTGCGCGCACAACATTTTCCGGGGATTCCCAAGGGAAGCGGCAGTTGGCAACCTCTTTCGCAGCGCTGTGGCGATTCCGGTTTCCTCGCTTTATGACTGGCTTTTCTTCAATTTTCTGCTTGCCTGCGGCGTAGCCAATCCGGAAATCTACCTTATTCCAAGCGCCGCCATAGTCTCAAAAACCGCATCGGACACTGTGGCGGCAATCATTGAAGGCTATGCGGACAGCCAGGTAAACCTGCGCATGCGCCGCTGGGACTACAAGCACAAGATCGAAAATGTGTTTTCCTGCTACACCAGGCTGGAGCTGCTCTTTCCCGAAGAAGACGCGCTGATGCTTGTATCGCGCGCGGGCGGCCTGAACGGACAGGGGGGAGAAAAGGGCCGCGAGCTGGAAAAGGCCTTTATAATAAACGCGCTGGATCTCATGTATTTCTGGTACTATCAGCCGCGCGCCCAGGAAGCCTTCAAGAAGATACTTCTGACAATGCCTGACGCTGACAAGGCAGTGCTAATGCGCGCGCAACTGGTTCTGACACGGGAGCGCGAGATCAGCCAGATGCTGGTTGACGGCCTTTTGGGGCGCAATTTTTCCGCCGCGCTGGCTTTCTTTCTCTACCAGCACAAGGCCTATGTGCGCCTTATGGCAAGGTTGTGCCATCCAGGCCGCAGTCACGAGGCCGGTTCCAGGCAAGCGGCATTCAATGCGCAGGAGGCGTAAGGAGCTGAATGCCTCTTTTGATTGTTCCCGGCCTTGAGCGCCGGCTGATTTCACACCAGCGGAGTGCGGGCCACAAACAGCGCGTGCACTTCCCTGGCTCCTGCTTCAAGCAGCGCCCTGGTGGCTTCCGCGCAAGTGCTTCCGGTAGTCATGACATCATCAAGCAGCCAGATTACGGAGTCTGCGACCGCATCCGAAGCCCTGAACGCGCCCTGCAAATTCTGGCGTCTGGCCTGGGCGCCAAGAGACTCCTGGGGCGGAGAGCGGCGGGTCCGCCATAACAGGCCGGAAGCAGTTCTGAAGCCGGTGAGTTTGGCAAGCCTGCGCCCCAGCTCATGCGCCTGGTTAAAGCCGCGTTTGCGCAAGCCTGACGGATGCTGGGGTATGGCCAGAATCAGGTTCGGCGCAGGCAGGATCTGGCAGGCTTGCAGGAGAAAATCGGCCAGAGTGCGGATGATCTGCAGCTCGGCATCATATTTGAGCCTGAGTATCAGATCGCGCAAATTGCCATCATAAATTCCATAATAGGCAAGACCGTGCCAGGGCGGTTTTTCCCTGGCGCACTTGCTGCAGAGTCGGGCGGCGCCCAGGCCCGGATTTGGCAGTCCGCACAGGCGGCAGCGCAGGCCGGAATATTGCGCAAGGGTTAGCTGGCAGGCCGGACACAGCCGGAGAGAAGCAAAGTCCCCCCTTAGTTCGCCAGGAAAATAGGGGGCGCTGCAATGGCTGCATCGCCGCTGGTTGAAGCCGAGCCATTCCGCGAATGCCGGCAAGCCGGCCAGCCAGCGCAGGGCGCCAGGGCGGCTCGCATTCACCGGTTTGCCGCAGTTGCCATTCTGGCCAATCCGAAACCCGCCGCATGGGCGGCATCCAGCTCCTCCTGACCCACATCTGGCAGGGTTTCGAGGCCAGTCAGCAAAAGCGGGCGGCCAATTTCAAGGCCAAAAGGCTTGAGAAACCATTTCAGAGTCAGCAGGGAGCCGGCGAATAGCTTCTCGCCGCGCTTTCTGGCTGCCGCCATGATCACTGCCGCAGGCCGCAACCCGCTGCTTTCACCTTTTTGGCAATGCCAGAATTTCTGGCTGCGGTCGATGAAGAGCTTGAACTGGCCTGGCAGCGCGTAGAAATATACAGGGGAGGCGAAAAGCGCTGCCGGAGCTGTCCGCATGGCGGCAAACAGGGCGTCCGCGTCGTCAGGCGCAAGCACGCATTCGCCGCTGTTTTCCAGACAGAAGCCGCAGCCACGGCAGGGCTGGATTCTGCTTGCGCAGAGCCGGATGATTCGCGCGGCGCCTCCTCCGGCGTCCACGCCGGCAGCGGCGGAATGTGGGGCATGCCGCCTGTCAAGCACTTTGGCTCGGTGCCGCTTGAGCCTGGCAAAACCACATTTGCAGGCATGGAATGCGATGTTTTGCTCACGCCCGGGCA
>JAAUYW010000006.1 GCA_014804915.1 Desulfovibrio sp.
CCTACACAGGAGCGCGCCAGCATGTTGGCAATTATCCCGGCGTTACAGTTGACCGCAAGGAAGGCCAGCTTAATTTCGGAGGCTACAATATAACGCTTGTGGATTTGCCAGGCGCTTACAGCCTGACCGCCTATTCGCAGGAAGAAATTGTAACGCGCCGCGAGCTCGCGCTCTCCAGCGTCAAATCCGTGATTGATGTTGCGGACGCCTCGGCGCTTGAGCGCAACATGCTGCTCACAGTGCAGCTGCTCGAAATGGGCATGCCTGTAGTGCTGGCCTGCAACATGATGGATGAAGCAAGGGAGGCCGGCATTCATATTGACATGAAACGCCTTTCGGAGCTGCTGGAAATTCCGGTCGTGGCAATGGTCGCAAGGGAGGATATCGGCCTTGGGGAGGCAATGACCGACGCGCTGAAGATGGCCGAAGCCGGCCCGAGAAAGCCCCTGCGTCTTTCCTATGGCCCTGATCTGGACACCGCGCTGCTTGAAATGGAAAAAATCATCGAGCAGACGGGCCTTTTGAAGGATGTGTACCAGCCCCGCTTTATTGCAGTGAAATTGCTGGAAAGCGACAATGACATTATCCAGGAAGCCAGGAAAGCCGATCAGGAGGCAGCCGCTAGGCTGCTTGCGATCAGCGAGCGCATTGCAGCGCACGTGCGCGATACTTTCAACACGGATACGGAATCAATCATCACGGATCATCGCTATGGCTTCATTCACAGCGTGCTCAGGGATGGCGTGATCGCGCGCGATCCGGAGCGCGACAGGCTGGCGATGTCCGACAAGCTGGACCGCGTGCTCACCAACGCCTTTTTCGGACCGCTGATCATGCTCGGCGCGCTCTACCTGATGTACACCATCACTTTCTCGGTCGGCGCCTATCCTCAGAGCTGGATCGAGGACGGCTTTGACCTGCTTGGCGATTTCATTACCGCCATTCTGCCTGAGGGTCTGGTGCAGTCCCTGCTTGTGGATGGCATTATCGCCGGAGTTGGCGGCGTGCTCAGCTTTGTGCCGCTGATCATGATCATGTTCGCGCTGATCTCCTTTATGGAGGACAGCGGCTACATGGCGCGCATGGCCTACATGATGGATCGCATTTTCCGCTTTTTTGGCCTGCACGGCGCCTCCGTCATGCCCTATGTCATTTCCGGCGGGATTGCCGGCGGCTGCGCCATACCCGGCGCGATGGCCACGCGCACCCTGCGCAGCCCCAAGGAAAAGCTCGCCACCCTCCTGACGCTCCCCTACATGACCTGCGGCGCGAAGCTCCCGATTTTTCTGCTTCTTGCCGGCGCTTTCTTTCCAGATAACGCGGCCACTGTCATGTTCTGCATCATGATCGCAGGCTGGGTCTTCGCCCTGCTCATCGCCAAATTCCTCCGCTCCTCGATTGTGCGCGGCGAGCCCACCCCCTTTGTGATGGAATTGCCGCCATACCGGATGCCAACGCTGATGAGCGTGCTGCTCCATTGCTGGGAGCGCGCCTGGATGTATATCAAGAAAGCGGGGACAGTTCTGCTCGCGATCTCGGTCATCATCTGGGCCAGCATGACTTTTCCGTCCCTTCCAGACGACCAGGCCGCCCCGTACGAAGAGAAAATAGCGGCTCTGGACGCCAGAATGGCGNATCTGGACAAGACATCGCCNGAATATGGGNAGCTGAAGAGCGAGCAGGANGAGNTGGCGTTCAGGCTTGGCGAGGAAAANCTGGCCTGGTCGGTTGCCGGGCGCCTTGGCAANTGGATCGAGCCGGCGACAAGACCCTGCGGCTTTGACTGGCGNACGGATATCGCGCTGATTGCCGGCATAGCTGCCAAGGAAGCGGTTGTGACCACGTTGGGAACAGCCTGGGCGCTGGGCGAGCAGGATCCGGACGANGCGCAGCCGCTGGCTGAAAGGCTGCTGTCCGAGCCAGGCTGGTCCAGGGCCACGGCCATTGCCCTGATGCTGTTTGTNCTGCTCTACTCNCCCTGTTTTGTCGCCCTGGTCACCATCCGCCAGGAAGCGGGCAGCTGGATCTGGATGCTGTTCAGCATGGTTTTCAACACCGCGCTGGCATATTGCGTGGCCTTCCTGGTTTTCCAGTTCGCAAGGCGGTACTGGGNTTAGGNCATTTTCACTTTGAAGCCGCTTGCCANATTTGTAAAATTTGAAAGTTGATTTGCTCCAGACTGGCGCGCTTGCGCAAGATTCGCTTTGGGTCTAATCTGCGGCCAGGAGAGGCCCATGGAAAACATAGACAGGCAGATGCGCGAAATCAGGCGCGGCGCGGCGGAGATCATCAGCGAGGATGAGCTGGCGCGGAAGCTCGCCTCCGGNCGNCCGCTGCGCGTCAAGGTAGGCTTTGATCCGACNGCGCCGGATCTGCATCTCGGCCATACGGTTGTAATGCACAAAATGCGCCATTTTCAGGAGCTTGGGCATCACATCATTTTCCTGATCGGGGATTTTACCGGCAGAATCGGCGATCCTACCGGCCGCAATGAAACCAGGCCGCCGCTTACAGCCGAACAGGTGCTGGCGAATGCCGAAACCTACAAGCGCCAGGTCTTCAAGATCCTTGATCCGGAGAAAACCGAAATCGCGTTCAATTCCGCATGGATGAACAAGATGGACGCGTCCGAATTCATAAGGCTCGCCTCCTGCTCCACAGTGGCCAGAATGCTTGAGCGCGACGATTTTGAAAAGCGGTTTCGCGAGCAAAGGCCGATCGCCATCCATGAATTCATGTACCCCCTCTGCCAGGGCTATGATTCCGTAGCCCTGCGGGCCGATGTGGAAATGGGCGGCACAGACCAGAAATTCAATCTGCTGGTTGGCCGCGGATTGCAGGCGCAATACGGACAGCCTGGCCAGAGCATTTTGACAATGCCGCTCCTGGTGGGCACGGATGGCGTGCGCAAGATGTCAAAATCATATGGCAATTATATTGGCATAGACGAAGCGCCGGGAACCATGTTCGGCAAGCTGATGGCCATTTCCGACGAGCTGATGTGGAATTATTACGAGCTGCTTTCGGCTCGCAGCCTGGAGGAGATAGATGAGCTGAAGCGCAAGGCCGCGGATGGATCGGCGCATCCAAAGCAAATCAAGGAAGAGCTGGCCATGGAGCTGGTTGATCGCTATCATGGCCCGGACGCCGGCCAGAAGGCCAGGCAGGATTTCAATTCCACGCATGTCAGCGGCAATTTTCCGGCGGATGCGCCAATATGGCGCGCCGTGATGGGCGAGGACAGCTCCCCTGCAGCCGCATTCGAAAAGAGCGGGCTTGTCAAGAGCCGCGGAGAGGTAAAGCGGATCGCCAAACAGGGCGGCCTTGGCATTGACGGGGCCATCTGCCGTGATCCTGCCGCGCCGCTTGGGCCTGGCAGGCATGAATGCCGCCTTGGCAAGAAAATATTTCTGCTGCTGGAAGTAACCGCGGAGGCTGGCCATGAATAAGGATTATGCCCAGAAACTCTATGTCGCCATGGTCGGACTGCCAGGCCGCGGCAAATCCACAATGGCCAGGCGCATTCGCGAAGGCCTGGAGGCGGAAGGCATTTCCGCCAGGATTTTCAACAATGGCGACATGCGCAGAAAACTGATGGGGGCGGATTCGACAGACGCGGAATTTTTCAATCCGGCCAACAGTTTTGGCCGCGAGGCCAGGGAGCTGATCAGCAGGCAAAATCTCGAGGCAGCGCAAAAATGGCTCAGGGACGGCGGCGAAGTGGCCATACTTGACGCGACCAACGTAAGCCACGAAAGGCGCGCGCATATTGAAAAGACACTGACTGACCATCCTGTCATGTTCATCGAGTGCGTGAACGAGGATCCCCTGTTGCTCAACGCCTGCATCCGGCGCAAGGCGGAGCTGCCGGAATACGAGGGCTACAGCAGGGACGAAGCCGAGGCCAGTTTCCTGAAACGTTGCGAACACTATGCGGCCCAGTACGATCCCATTGGCAGCGAGAAATACTGGATGATTGTGGATGCCACCGCCAACCGCGTCCTGGACGAGCGGCCCTGCGAAATCTCCCCCTATTACGCCGCAATCCGGGAAATTGTAACCAGCATGTGGGTCAATAATCTCTATCTGGCCAGGCACGGGCAGACAGAATTCAACGTCCAGGGCCGCATAGGCGGCGATCCGCCGCTGACAGCCAAGGGACGCGCCCAGGCGCAGCTGCTGGGCAAGCACATGCAATCCGTGCCAATCGACTGGGTNTTCACNTCAACAAGAATGCGCNCGCACGAAACNGCGGCGCCAGTGCTTGAGACCCACCCGCATGCGCGCACTGTGGCATTGCGGGAATTTGACGAAATCTGGGCAGGCGACTGCGAGAATATGCTCTATTCCGAGATTCGCGAAAAAATGCCGGAAGTGACAGCCGGACGCAATGCGAACAAATACAGCTANATGTACCCAAATGGCGAGAGTTACGCGATTNTGCAGGAAAGGGTGCGCCGCGGNCTCAGGCGCGCGCTTTTCATGGCCGGAGAANCGCCGCTCCTGATTGTGGGGCACCAGGCCATCAACAGGGTTCTGATTTCGCTGTTTTTACGTCAGCGCACCGAGGATGTGCCCTATATCCACATCCCGCAGANNCANTATTTCCACATCCAGTTGAGCCCAACGCGCAAACTGTTTGAGCGCGTGCCCTACGAGGCCAATCTGGCGCAGGATACGGCCCTGAAAGATCCGCAGATTTATTCCTAGAAGGAAATGCTCCAGNCGGGATCTGAAAGCGTCCAGTTTTTGACTAAAAACCTGGCACCCAAATTGCATAAACAGGGCATGAAAGCATCGCGCAACAGCGGGCAAACAGAATCCATTTTGCACTGGAGATANAGCATGGAAATTTCACAACTTACTTCAAGNCAGCCATTNATGTTCCCCACAACNGAAANAGGCTCCCAGATTGTCAAGAACCAGGGGGATGTTGTGGATGTTCATGCGCCGCAGCTTCTCGCAGATGATGAAGTGGAAGACGTTCTGAACGAAACCATCGGCATGATCACCAGCGACAGCGCTGCGGCGCTTTCGGTTCATTCCGGTCTTNCTGAAAGCCGCGTTTTCGCGTTGCTTGGCCTCTAGGAAATAACGGCTGTAACCGCGCGCCTTATTGCGCAAGTAACCAAAAGCCGATTAATAGTAGTCAACCCTGTAAATTAACTTTAGCGGCTGCCGGTGCTGCCATAGCCGCCGGCGCCGCGATCCGATTCGGGAAGCGAATCTGTTTCCTGAAACCGCGCCTGCCAGACCCTGGCCAATANGCCCTGGGCAATGCGGTCGCCTTTCTTGACCAGAAAAGGCTTGTCCGATAGATTGCGGACTATNATGCCAAGCTCGCCGCGATAGCCGGAATCGATTGTCGCCGGCGCATTTGGCAAAATCAGGGGCGTGTTCAGGGCGGCTCCGGAGCGCAGTCTTATCTGCAATTCAAAGCCTTCCGGAATTGCCATTGCNAGCCCGGTGGCGAGAATAGCGACGCCATTGGGAGGCACTGTCACATCTTCGGCTGCATGAAAATCAAAACCGGCATCGCCCTGATGCCGGTAAACCGGAATGCGGGCATCCGCCCGCAGTCTGCGTATCTGAATCTCCATTTCGCCTTTCACGGTNTTCTCNTGCCCTTCCAGTCNTGCGGNCCCGGCCTCATGCCTCCCTGTCGCGCAAATCNANGACGCGNCTTGATTTGCCAAATGTGCGCGGCAGGCTTGCGTAGTCAACAATTCTGGCCTGCACGCGGGCAAGAAGCGCCTTGTGCAGCTTTTCCTCCAGTTNTGCAGCCAGGGCGGCATCGCCATCGCCAGATCCGGTCCGCTCGACGCTCAGGGCCAGATGGTCAATGCCGCGCTCGTCCCTGCTCAACTCCAGCTGGTATTCNCCCGAAAGGGACGGNAACNGGCCAATCACGTCCGTGATCTGGCCNGGATAGATATTCACGCCGCGATAGACGATCATGTCGTCAGAGCGGCCGAGAATGGCGTCATGCCTGGGCATCGCCAGGCCGCAGTCGCATTTGCCNGNAAGNGCGCGCGTCAGGTCATGGGTGCGGTAGCGNATCAGGGGCACGCCTTCCTTGCGCAGGCTGGTTACNACCATCTCGCCAACTTCGCCAGGCGCGACCGGNCGCAGGGTTGCCGGATCAATAATTTCNATGATGAAAAGATCCGCCCAGTAGTGCATTCCGGCATGGGCGTCGCAGTCAATCGCCGAGCCTGGNCCGTACATTTCCGTCATGCCGCCAATATCATAACTGCCCTGGAGCCCGAGCTTGCCCTCAATCGCAAGNCGCATTTTCTCGCTGCGCGTTTCNGCGCCGCAAATAACCTTTTTGAGCGCAAGCCTGTCCGCCACGCCGGCCCGCTCCGCTTCCTCGGCNAGGAGCAGCGCCATGGAGGCTGTTGCGCCAAAGCAGGTCGCCTTCAGATCCATGAGCAGCTGGAGATGNAGCTCGAGATTGCCNGGCCCCACCGGAATGGTCATCATGCCATGCAGCTCGCTGCCCAGCTGAAAGCCTGATCCGGCAGTCCAGAGTCCATAGCCTACAGCGACCTGCATCCTGTCCGCCTCGGTCAGGCCGGCCAGCTCATAGCAGCGCGCCATCTGCAATGCGAAAGTCTGCGTGTCCCTGGCTGTGTAGGCGAGAATCTTGCGCTTGCCCGTTGTGCCGCTGGAGGCGTGAACGCGGACTACCTCCCTTTCCGGCACTGCAAGCAGCGGCAGCGGGTAGCCCTCGCGCAGATCATCGGCATCAGTGAAAGGCAGGCTGGAAAGATCGGCAAGACTGGCGATGGAATTCGGCTCCACGCCTGCGGCTTTCAGTTTGGACGCGTACTGGGGGGAATTAAAAGCGTGATTTACAGTCCAGATCAGCCCCTGCGTCTGGATTTCCGCAAGCTCCTCTTCATCATATTGAGGTATGAAGCGCCATGCGCCCATATCGCAGCCGCGCTAGAGGCCGCCAGTTGTCGCCGGCGCGACAGCCTGGGCTTCTTCCAGATCAAGGCCTGGCGCAATGCCGCCCGTCAGTTTCCAGGGACGGCTGCAGCGGGCGAGGGGCAGCGGCGCAGAGCCTGCGGCATAAGCCGGAGCCGCAGGGCGCGCCCTGACAGGCGCAGGCGGCCTTTGCGGCTCATGGCGGCTCATCGCCAGGGCAGGCTCGGGATCTATAATGCCTGCCAGATACTCGCTGACAGTTACAAAACGCTCGCAGCCCCCGGCTTTCAGATTGGCGATAATCTTTGGCAGATCCTGCACCGTGGTCTTGTGCGTGTCATGAAACAGGAAAATGCCCCGCAGGGCGCCGTCATCGTAAATCGTGCCCCGCGTTGACGGCAGTTTGGCGTAATCTTCAGGCAGCTTTTTCCAGTCGCGGCTATCGAGCGACCAGAGAATTATATCCACGCCCAGCTCATTGGCTATTTCAATTGTGCGATCGTCAAAATTGCCATAGGGCGGGCGCATGTAAAGGGGCGTCACGCCAAGGGAGCGCAACAGGGCATCCGTTTCCGCAAGCTCGCTGTATTGCCGCTCGTAGCTGCAGACGCGCAGATTGGGATGCGACCAGGTGTGATTGCCTGTTTCATGCCCTTCCGCGTCTATCCTGCGCACTATTTCGGGAAAATGGCGCGCGTTCTGGCCCAGCAGAAAGAAAGTGGCCTTGATGCCGTAGCTATCCAGCATATCCAGCAGTTCAGCTGTATTGGCAGACGGGCCGTCGTCAAAGGTAAGGGCGCAGAGATTTTCGGGCATGCGCTGATCCATGATCCTGTTGCCGCCCACGACAGCCGCGCAGAGATTCCTGGCGCAAAAGAGAACAAAAAGCAGAATGAGAATCTTTTTCATAAATATCTGCCAGGTCAATCAAGGCAGTCGCACAAGGCGCGCTGGCGCAGGGAGCGCAGCCGGATTGAGCCTTTTTCCAGTTCCAGGCGCAGCTCTTTCAGGCGCCGCGCGATTTCCGGATTGCCCGCCGCAATCCCGCCAGGCCTGAAATTGACGCCGCCATTTGCCAGCGTATAGGTTAGTATTTCCTTGCCCCTGAAATTTCCGCTTGCGGCCGCAGCCACAATTTCGGCGACAGCCCTGTCAGCGGCCTTTTCAATGACGCCCAGGGACGCGGAGCCAGAGGCAGCGTCCAGCTCGAGCACCGGTATGCCCCGTGCCTGCGCCACGGCCCTTGCCGCGCCATTGCCGGCTCCGGCCGCAAGCGCGAGCACAGCCACGCCGGAATCGATGAGCCATTCGGCCTTGCTGGCAGCTTTCGCGGAATCCGTGAATGAGCCTGCGACTGCCTGGATTATCCGGACGCCCGGGCTTGCGAGAAGCGCGCCCTCGCTGTAGCCGCTGAACAGGGAGCGCATGGCAGGCGTGTCCTGCCCGGAGAGCCAGCCTATGGCCGGATTTTGCGGCTGCCTGCCTGCAGAGAAAAGCGCGGCTGCAGCGCCTGCCAGAAACGCAGCCTGCTCGTCCGCGAATGTCACAGACATTATATTGGGCGCGCGAATGCCTGCGTCAATCGAGCCAAATTTCACGCGCCTGAAATTTGCGGCATTATCGCGCAGCGCCTCATGCAGACTGTCCGAAGCGACCAGCACAAGGTCGTGGCTGGCCGCCGCGCTCCTGAATATCTCCCTCTGCTTCTCGCCAGGCGGCGCGATGATCACTTCGGCCCTGATTTCCGGATTCGCCAAAAGCCCCTTGCGCAGCAGATCCGTCCATGCGGAGGGCTGCTCATGCTCGAGCAGCAGGGCCACGTTCAGGGGCTCGGCTGCGAGTAATCCAGGCCAGAGCAGAAAAAAAAGCAGAATCGCCGGCATGGCTAGATGCGCTGCGCTCCCTGCTGTTCCTGCTTCGGCTGGCTGCCCTGCTGCGGCTGAGCCGCGAACTCCCGCGCCGCGCTTTCCAGCACAGCCTGGCCGGTTACAAGCCACTGGCCATTGATTTTTCTCAAAGCCAGCCAGCTGGTCAGGCTGGTCGGCGTGGTAACCTGCGCGATAGCGGAATCCGGCCCGAGCTCGACGATTCTGGCCTTGCGCAGCGATTCCGGAACCCAGGGGCAGTTTGGCGTGTCCGATTTCCTGCATTCAGCCATCAGCTCGCCGCTGGAAACGGCGCGGTTCAGCTCATCCGAGATGCGGGCCTGCATATCCACGACATTGCCAAATATCTGGTCAATGCCGCCGAGCAGATCATTGACATCGCCAAGACCGAACATTTTCGTGATCGCGTTGATCGAATTGAGCGCGCCGCTGTTCTGCGCCAGATTCCTGATGTGATTGACGGCAAAGGCCTTCATGTCAATGTGGCTCAAAAAGGCTGCGCCGTTGTTCTTCTCCATGGCATTGGCCATCTCGTCAAGCGCCTTCTGGGGGCCGCTGGCAGTGCAGGCGGCAAGCAGCAGAATCGCTCCGCCAAGCAGATATTTTCTCATGACAAGCTCGATTTTTTCTACAAGTTCTTCAAACGGGCAAAAATCATAAATTAGGCAACCCTTGCAGTCCAGCGTTTTTGCCCTGAATTTCATTTTTGCGCAAATTCTTTTAATGCCGCAATTTCCTTAAGCAAGTCCGCATAATCAAATCGCGCAAATTCGCCATCCCTGTAAACAACCTCGCCGCCGATCATGGTCAGCCTCACCTCATGGCCGCTGGCAGCATAAACGACCTGCGATACCGGGTTGTGCAGCGGCAGCAGGTTGGGGCGCGAAAGATCAAGGGCAATGAGATCCGCATTCGCGCCAGGCGCAAGCCTGCCCAGCAGCGGGTCGCCAAAGACAGCCGCGCCGCCTAGCGTTGCGAAATCCAGCGCCATGCCTGCCGGCATTGCGGCAGGGTCGCGCCGCACGGCCTTGGCCAAAAGCGCGGCGCGGGACATTTCCGCAAACATGCTGAGCTGGTTGTTGCTTGCCGGGCCATCCGTGCCTATGCCCAGGCGCACGCCGCTTGCCGCGAGCATTTCAGCCGGGCACGCGCCCGAGGCCAGCTTCATGTTAGAAGACGGGTTGTGCGCGCCGCACACTCCCTTCGCGCCCAATAGCTCCGCCTCCTCGCGCGTCACATCCACAAGGTGGGCGGCAATCATGCGCGTGTCCAGCAGGCCGTTTTCATGGCACCAGGCAACCGGGCGCATTCCGTGCCTCTCCTGGCAGATTGCAGATTCTGTCGGGGTTTCGGCAAGATGAATGTGCAGCGGCAAGTCAAGATCAAGCGCAAGCTGGCGCGCGCCTGCCAGAATTCCCGCGTCAGTGGTATATACTGAATGGGGATTGACTGCCAGGCCAATGCGCTCATGGTCACGGTAGCGCTCCGCAAGCTCCGCGGTTTTTTCAAGCGCGGCCTCAAAACTGGCGCATGCGGCCGAGGGCGCGCCAAACACGGCCTCCCCGCCCAGACAGCGAATGCCGGCGATTTCCGCAGCCTCAAGCGCTGCTTCCTCAAAAATATACATGTCAACGCAGGCTGTCGTGCCAGTAGCCAGCATTTCCGCATAGCCAAGCAGGCTCCCGAGCCGCACGATCCCGGGCGTGAGCCTGGCTTCTGCCGGAAAGACGGTTTTTGTCAGCCAGTCCATCAGGGGCTCGTCGTCGGCAAGGCCGCGCAGGAATATCATGGCTGCGTGCGCATGGCTGTTGATCAGGCCGGGCATCACCAGATGTCCGGAAAGATCAAGAATCTCCGCGCCATTCCAGGCGGCGCTGATTCCGGTCCAGGGGCCGATCGCGGCAATCCTGCCCGCCTGGATGGCTATGCCCGCGTCATTGAGAATTTCGCGGGCTTCATTCTGGGTAATCACAACCTGGGCATGAATCAGCGTCTGGCAATCAGTCATCTGCTTTCACCCCTGTGTACAGACAGGCAAAAATGTGAGAGAACAGGGAGGAACAATCCAACTGGAGGCACCATGCGCCATTCTCTATTCGCAGCCATAGCGCTCGCGCTGGCATTTGCGGGCGCCGCGCACGCGGATCCGGCTTCTCCCAATTTGTTCAGTATCAGAAAGCCCATTGAGCTGGATGCCGGCAAATCGCCCAGAATGTATGTAACTTTCAACCATTCCAATCACAAGAGCGTCAAATGCCGCACCTGCCACCACATGGGGCTGCCAGGCAACCGCTACGCGGCCTGCACCAGCGAGCCCTGCCACAGCCAGCCAGGCGCGTCAAACCGCGATATCAACAGCGTCTATATGGCCTATCACGCGCCTGACATGGATCGCTCCTGCTATGGCTGCCACAAGGCCCTGGCAGGCAAATACAGGAATTTCAAAGGCTGCCAGCCCTGCCACGCAACTCCGCAGGGCAGAAAAATGGCCGCGGAGCTCGCCGCAAGGAATTAGGCGCATCCCTGCGCGTAAATCTGCGCGACATGGCGCACGGGAACAGCTCCGGCCAGCGCGAGCATGCAGCCAGGACAGGCAGTCGCAATCAGCTCGCAGCCAACGGCCTGCGCCAGCGCGGCCTTGCGCAGGCGATCCCGCAGCGGCAAACTGGCAGGCTTGAGCAGCGCGTTGGGCCTTTTCGCGGATTTTGGCGTCCTGAGCAAATCCAGGGGCGCGCCGCAGCAGGCTGGCTCTGGCGAGCTTGCGACATCTTCGCCAAGCAGCCGCAGCGCGGCTTCTTCCGCTTTCGCGTCAAGCAGGCAGGGCGAATGCCAGAAAATGCGCTGGCTCTGGCAGCGCGCGCCCGCCCTATCCAGCAATACGGTGATATCCGCGCATTTGGCTGCGGCGCTGCCGCAAAGCGCGGCTTCCGCCTTCTTGAGGCCTGGCGCTGACTGCCAGAGGCTCCGGATGGCTGCCAGGCAGCCAGGGCACGGGCTTGTCAGAAACTCAAATTCATATCTGGAGATGACCCGCAAATTATGGGCGACGGCCGCGGAGATATCACCGCCCTGCGCTGCCCTGGGCCTGCCGCAGCAGACAAGGGCTGCGTCCCAGATGACTGAATAGCCATTTGCTTCAAGCGCGCGGATCGAGTCCGCGATCAGTTCCGGAAAAAAGCGGCGGCTCAGGCAGCCGCCAAAAAGCAGCACATTGCCCTGGCCGCGCTCCCGGCTTGTAAAGGGGTTGAAAGCGACCCTGGGCAGCGGGCCGGAAATGAGGCCCTGGAGCAAATGCAGCGGCGGCTGGCAAAAATCCCAGGCCAGGGGCGCCCTGGCCAGCGACCAGACGAGCGCCTTGCGCGAGGCTGGCAAATGCGGGCCCAGCTGGCGTCTGGCTGCAAAAAAGATCTCCTGCAGGGGCAGCTGTTGCGGACAGGCGCGGGCGCAGCGGCCGCAGAGCATGCAGCGGCCGAGGGCGGCAACGGCGGCCGCGGGCTTGAGCCCGCCCCTGGCAAGGGCAAGCGCGATCCGCAGTTTGCCTGCCGGCGCATCTGTCTCCAGGCCGCTTTGGGCATAAACCGGACAGGCAGGCAAACACTGGCCGCAGGCGGAGCAGCTCTCCATTGCGGGCAGGAAGTTGCTAAGCTTCATTACGGCCTGAATCCGGCAGGGGATTGAGAATGCCGGCTGGATCAAGGAGAGTCTTCAGGCTGGCCAGAAGGCCGGAATCATGCCGCGATTGCCATTCCTGTCTGGACAGGCTGGCGTCGGCTTCGGTTTCCAGGGCTTCATTGAGCATCAGCTCCGCCGCAAACAGGCGCTTTTCAAAGCTGGCGATATCCGGATGCGCCCCAAAAATCGCGATCCTGGCAAGGGCGACTGCGGCATCGCAATGAACTGCCAGCTCAAGTCCGGAAGCGGGATCGCGGATCTGGGCAAGCAGGCTGCCAAGCCGCTCAGGCGGACAGGCGGCCTGGACAAGCCGGAAGGGCCCGCGGGCCTTGCGCAGGCCAGGCAAGAGGGATTCCGGGGCGAAGTCCGCAGGCTCGCCAGGCGCGTCAAGAAGAGAGGCGCAGGCCTCCCTCGCGGCTCTGACGACGTTCCCGCGGCCTTCAAAGCCGGCGATCAGTAGCGGCTGGCTGCCAAGGCCCAGAGCCGCGGCGCAGAGGCCATCGTAAATTTCCAGAAAGCTGGGCTCAAGCGGAGAAGCCAGCAGGATATTTGCGGCTTGCGCAGCTTCTCCGGGGCTTGCGAATTTGAAGGCAAGACGAATCCCGGCCTCTGGCGCAGGCAAAAGCCGCAGGCTGCAGGCTGCGATCACGCCGAGCTGGCCCCGGCTGCCGCACATCAGCCCGGCAAGGGGAAGCTGGCAGGCGAAATTGCCCGGGCCATCGCCATACAGGGAGGCATTCAGCGTCTGGCCATCGGCAAGCGCGATCCGGAGGTTAGAGACAAAGCTGGAAAGACTGCCATATTTCAGCGTCTGGCAGGCGGCCGGATTGACTGCGAGGCTGCCGCCGACAGTGCCAAAAGACTCAGCCGGACAAAACAGGCTTTTGGCCGCCAGCGCTGCTTGCAGGGCGCGGCAGCTGACTCCTGCCTGAAGGCGGATTGAGCGGTTTTGAGGATTTATTTCGTAAATCCTGTCGAGACCGGTTGTGACGAGAAGCAGCTTGCCTGCGAGCGGCGTCCTTGCCACAGGCCTTGTGCCTGCGCCGCGAATGGCGAGAGGGATTTTTTCCGCAGTGCAGAAAGCCAGCATTCTGGCAAGCTGGGCCGGATGCCTGGGCCTTGCCACAGCAAGGGGCAGGTCAGGCGAGGCAGGGCCGTCAAAACTGGCAGCGCCAGCATAGGCCGCCAGGCTGGCAGCGTCGGCAAGCAGGTTTTCCTGGCCGATAAGCGTTGCTATATGCGCGAGAAGCTTGTTCATTGAAAACTGGCGAAAGGCAGGAAGAGGCCGGGCACCCGGCAACGACTGTTGCCGCTGCTTCCTTTCGGACCTGACGGGGTTGGCAGAGCTGCCGCCGCCCGGCTTGGGCTGATATTTAGGCCATTGCGGCTGCGCTGTCAAGCCAGGCGCGGATTTGCTGGGGATCTGGCGATAATAATTCATGGAGTCCTGGCCGCTTCAGCTAGTCTCCGAATTCCCTCGCCACAACCTCTTCCAGCTTTCCGGCCCTGGCTTCCGCAATCGCGTCAACAATCCTGAAATTCCGGTTGAGCGACTTTATGCCGTCATCAAACCCGAGAATGTAATTGGTGGCTATCCGGTAAATTATGTCTGTAGGCGCCAGGCCGTACACCTGATTTTCCAGGATCACAACTGCCCGGCTAATTTTTAGATTGAACAAATTGTCAACAAGCTGTTATCATAGGCGTTTTTTGTTTTATCCGGCTTATGGCTCAGCAGGTCTTCAATGCTTCTGAAGCCAACCAGATTCAATTGGATGAGTTGAAATATCTGCCCGATTGAGAAATCAACCTTGCTCAAAAATTTTTGCAAAGCCAGCAGGAGATAGATTGTTAACGCGGTGTAAAGCTGGATTTTTACCGCGTTCTCATTCGTGCCAATAAACT
>JAAUYW010000007.1 GCA_014804915.1 Desulfovibrio sp.
TGATTGCTACAGCATATCGCAAAAAAGCGTTATCCGGGAATAGAGGGAAAAGAATGCCGGAAAAACCAGAAGAAACAATTAGCAATTCTGAAGCCAACTCCGCCGAGTTGGCAGATTTTTCTGAAAAGGATGCGGCCGCGGCAGGCGAGGAAGAGCTCCCGGGCGTTTTGCCTGTGCTGCCTGTGCGGGATGTCGTTATTTTCAACTATATGGTTTTGCCGCTGTTCATTGGCAGGGAAAAGTCCGTAAAGGCTGTGGAAGCCGCGCTTGAGCAGGGCCGCAAACTGCTTGTCGTGGCTCAGCGCGATGAGCAGATTGACGATCCCACCCCGGCGGATCTCTATCAGGTTGGCACGCTGGTGCAGGTGATGCGCCTGCTCAAAATGCCTGATTCGCGCATCAAGATCCTGGTGCAGGGCATTGGCCGCGCGCGAATCAAGGGCTATAGCTCTATCGAGCCCTATCTTGAGGCGCGTTATGAGCTGCTGCCCGAGGAGACAAAAGAGTCCGATTCAATGACTGAAGCGCTGCTGCGCTCTGTGCGGGATCAAAGCGAAAAGGCTCTGGCCTTGCGGGGCAATGGCCATCCGGAGGCTTTGAACGCGCTGCAGAGCGTGGATGAGCCTGGCAAGCTTGCAGACCTTATAGCTGCCAATTTGCGCATCAGGCAGTCCACAGCCCAGAAGCTGCTGGAAATGACAGATCCGGTTGAGCGCCTTGCCAAGATCAACGAGATTCTCGCGCATGAGCTGGAAGTGGCGACAGTGCAGGCGAAAATCCAGGGCGCTGCCCGCGAGGGCATGGACAAGGCGCAGAAAGAGTATTTTTTGCGCGAGCAGATGAAGGCGATCCGGCAGGAGCTGGGCGAAGCCGATTTTGAGGATGGCGACGATCTCGACGCGCTGAAAAAGAGTCTCAAGGAGGCGGGTCTTTCGAAGGAGGCGCGTCAGGAGGCGGACAAGCAGCTCAGGCGGCTGGGCGGAATGCACGCGGATTCCGCCGAGGCGGCTGTGGCGCGTTCCTATCTGGAATGGCTGTCTGAATTGCCCTGGAAAAAACTGTCCAGGGACAGGCTTGACATCAGGGCGGCCAAGAAAATTCTGGATGAGGATCACTGCGGGCTTGAGAAGGTCAAGGATCGCATTCTGGAGTTTTTAAGCGTGCGCAAGCTCAATCCCAATTCAAAGGGGAGCATCCTCTGCTTCGCGGGCCCTCCAGGCGTTGGCAAGACTTCGCTTGGCAAATCGATAGCGCGGGCCATGGGCCGCAAGTTCCAGAGAATCTCCCTTGGCGGAATGCATGACGAGGCCGAAATTCGCGGCCACAGGCGCACCTACATTGGCTCAATGCCAGGACGGATTATTCAGGCACTCAAGCAGGCTGGCACGCGCAATCCGGTGATCATTCTCGATGAAGTTGACAAGGTGGGAATGGATTTTCGCGGCGATCCGGCATCCGCCCTGCTGGAGGCGCTTGATCCGGAACAGAACAGCGCTTTCAGCGATCATTATCTGAATGTGCCTTTTGATCTCTCGAAAGTGATGTTCATTTGCACAGCCAATAATCTGGATCCAATACCGGCAGCGTTGCGCGACCGCATGGAAGTGATCTCCCTGCCTGGCTATACCGAGCAGGAGAAAGTGGAGATAGCGGCCACGCATCTTTTGCCCAGGCAGATCGAGGACGTGGGCCTCAAGGCGGAAGATGTGAATATGGACGCTGAAACCATATCGCGCGTGATTCGCGAATATACGCGCGAAGCGGGCGTGCGGAATCTGGAGCGGGAGCTGGGCGCGATTTGCCGCAAGCTGGCGCGCAAGCGCGCAGAGGGCGACAAGGAGAGCTTCTCGGTAGCTCCCGGAGACTTGCACAAGCTGCTTGGCGCAGCCAGGTTTATCGAAGATGAAAAGGACAGGGAGCTTGCGCCTGGCATGGCTCTCGGGCTGGCCTGGACTCCTGCCGGCGGCGAGGTGCTGAGCGTGGAGGCAAACGCGATCAAGGGTAGGGGCAATCTGCTGCTGACAGGCCAGCTTGGCGATGTCATGAAAGAGAGCGCGCAGGCAGCGCTGAGCTATATTCGCAGCCGCGCCGANGAGCTTGGCATNGANGAGGCCTTTGCGACGCGCAAGGACATTCATGTGCATGTGCCTGCCGGCGCCACGCCCAAGGATGGCCCCTCTGCCGGCATTACCATGACCACTGCCCTCATTTCCGCCCTTTCGGGCCAGAAGGCGCGCGCTGACCTTTGCATGACTGGCGAAATCACGTTGCAGGGGCGCGTGCTTCCTGTAGGCGGCATCAAGGAAAAGATTCTGGCTGGCGTGGCCCGCGGCCTGCAGCATGTGATCATACCTTTCCAGAACATGAAGGATCTGGAAGAGATNCCCAGNGAGCTNCGGGGCAAAATCGAGGTGCATCCCGTGCGCCATTACGATGAGGTGAGGCCGCTGGTGTTCGGCGATGAGGCGNCTGCGAAGCCGAAAAAGCGAGCCAGNTCCGAATGTCCTCCCGAAGGGCGCAAATCNGAAGCAAGGCGGAACGTTTCAGCCTGATTAATGCGGCTTGAAGAGCANGAGCGCGCTGCGCGGCGCATACTTGCAAAGGCNGGGGTGGATAGCCCTGGCCTTTGCGCGCGCGTGCTGGCATGCAAGGCAGCTGGTCTTGACCGGATATCCTGCATCCTTGCGGCGGAGGAGGAGCTTGCTCCGGATCGGGCGGCCTGTCTGTCTGGCCTGGTCGCCAGGCGCGCCAGGGGCGAGCCTCTGGCCTATATCCTGGGGGAGCGCGAATTTTACGGACTGTCTTTCAGGGTATCGGAAGCGACGCTCACGCCCAGGCCAGAGACGGAAATGCTGGTTGAAGAGGCCTTGCGTCTTTGCCCGCAGGCTACGCTAAGGTTTGCTGATCTTGGCTGCGGCAGCGGCTGCATTGGGGCAACCCTGATTCACGAGCGTCCTGGCTGGCATGGCATTCTTGCTGATGCAAGCTTGCCTGCGCTTGAAATCGCCAGGGCCAATGCCGAAAGGCTTGGCATTCAGGCCGATATTGTCCAGGCCGATATTTTTCAGCTGCCATTCGCTGCATCCAGNCTTGATCTGGTAGTCAGCAACCCTCCCTATATTGGCAGGCAGGATGAGCGGCTCGTCATGTGGGAGACGCTTGCCTATGAGCCGCATTGCGCGTTATTTTCGGAGAAGGAAGGATACGCGCATCTGGAAGCTGTGATCGCAGGCGCGGCGNCATGCCTGAAAAGCGGCGGCTGGCTTGTTGTGGAGCATGGCGACAGGCAGGGGAGCGCTGTAGTGGAGATGCTGNCTGCGGCAGGNTTCGGGCAAATCNGGGATTTGCCGGATCTGGCCAGTCTGCCCAGATGCGCGCTGGGCCAAAAGTTACAAGGAGAAGCGCATGGCTGAGCTGAAAGATTTTGCCCTTGAAAATATCGACTGGAATCTTACGCCGGAACAGGCTGTAACAATGTATCTGGAATGGGGCAACAATGACTGGACTGCCGAATATCCTCCAGTCCGCTCCAGGGAAGATGTTTCAACCTATTTTGTGGTGGACACATGGCAGGATCCGCCAGTGATCAGGCTCGTGAGGCGCAATTCCGAGAAAGCTGAAGATCTCTTTGTCATGCCGATGCCAGAGGAGCTTTTGCCAGATTTCAGGAAACAGAANGGAGACTTGCGCGGCATCAGCGCGCCGACGCCCGAAATCAGGACATGGCTGAAAAAGCAGCTGGGCCAGGAGAATTTCTAGCGGCTGCCAAAGCCCGGGATGTGATAATGGCGCTCGAGCCTTGCNAGAATCCAGGTGGCAACTGANACCATCGCGAGATAATAGAGGCCGACAGTGAAAAAGACTTCGGTAAAGCGGAAGGTATCCGAAGCGACCACCTTGCCTTCGCCCATAAGCTCCATGCAGGTTACGAGGTAGGCAAGCGAGCTGTATTTGATCAGGTAGATGATTTCATTGCCGCAGCCTGGCAGGGCGCGCCTGGCCGCCTGGGGCACNACTATCCAGAGGATGGTTTGCAGATAGGTGAAGCCAAGGGCCTGGGCNGCGAGAATCTGGCCNGTGCGGATGGAGAGCAGGGCNCCGCGGATATATTCCGACTGGTAGGCGGCTGTGCAGAGAATAAAGGCGGTAAGGGCCGCGCCGTAGGGATCGAAATAGATGCCGATNTTTGGCAGCGCGTAATAGATGAGCATCAGCTGGATGGCGAGGGGCACGCCGCGCAGGAGCGCGGTATAGCCATCGCCAAGCTTGCGCANCCATTNTGGACCAAAGGCGCGGGCGCAGCCAAGCGCTACTCCGGCCACAAAACCAAGCAGCGCNGCCGGGATTATCAGGGCAAGGGANACGAGCAGACCCTTGTTCAGGGCTGGCAGCAGCGTCTGGGTGAGGAAGGCNGTGTCAATTGCCATTGCTTGTCAGGCGCCGGCTTCCAGGATGCGGCCGCAAAAATCGCGCGTTCGTGATGAGCAGTCCTCGGCCAGCAATTCGGATGGCGAGCCGCGCTCTATGATTCTGCCCTGCTCCATGAACAGGATTTCATTGGCCAGGGCGCGCGCAAAGTCCATCTGGTGTGTGGCCATTATCATGGTCATGCCGCCCCTGGCAAGATCGCGGATGACAGAGAGGACTTCGCCTACAAGTTCGGGATCAAGCGCCGAGGTTGGCTCATCCAGAAGCATTGCCTTCGGATCCATGGCAAGCGCGCGGGCAATCGCAACGCGCTGCTTCTGGCCGCCCGACAATTGCGCAGGGTAGAGCAGGGCGCGTCTTGCCAGGCCAACGCGGGCCAGCTCGTCAAGGGCCCGCTCCCTGGCCTCGCGCCTGTTCATGCCCCTGACCTTGCGCAGGGCAATGGCTACATTCTCTTCCGCAGTCAGGTGATCGAAGAGGTTGAAATCCTGAAAGATCATTCCGACCTGCGCGCGGAAAGAGCAGAGCGCCTTTTTGTCTGTCTGATCCAGGAGTCTGTTTTCAAGCCAGATTGAGCCGCTGTCTGGCCTCACCAGGCAATCAATGCATTGCAGGAGAGTGCTTTTGCCTGCTCCAGAAGGGCCGATCAGAACCATCAGCTCGCCGCGCTTCACCGCCAGGGAGCAGTCATCAAGTATCAATCTGCCGCCAATCCGCTTGGTTATGCCTTCAGCGCGCAATACTGTTTCCGCGTCGTCGCGAACTCTGGTCTGGTCTGGTTGCAAGAGGTGGCTTATCCTTCAGTGAGATATAAAATTTTCCCGTTTCGCCAATATCAGATTGGCAGGGGCTTTGTCCGGCAGTGATGCCTGCTCAGGCAAGCATTTTGCGCAGCGTTTTGCCGAGACTCAGGGCTGATTGCGGATTTTGGCCGGTAACAAGCCTGCCGTCCACAACCACATAATCGCTCCAGGGCTTTTCGCAGGAATAAATGGCGCCGTCCTTTTCCAGGGCTGTCTGGAGCAAAAAGGGCACTACCGAAGCAGTGCCTGCCAGGTTTTCTTCCGCATTGCTGAATGAAGTCAATTTGCGGCCATCAATCAGGCGCTTGCCATCTTTCAGGAAAACATTGAGCAATCCGGCCGGGCCGTGGCAGACTGCGGAAACTATGCCCCCCTGCTCATAGATTTGCGAACAGATATCCGCCAGCTGCTTGTTGTCTGGAAAATCCCACATTACTCCGTGGCCGCCCGCATAGAAAATGGCCGCGTAGTCTTGCGGACGCACTTCCTCCGGTCTCAGGGTATTGGCCATGATCTTGCGCCATTGCGGATCTTCCCAGAACTTTCTGGATATGGGATCGGAAAGATCAAGGCCATCGACAGGCGCGTCCCCGCCTTTCGGACTTGCCACGCTGATTTCAAAATCCTTTCCGAGCGCCTCCCAGGGATGCGTCACTTCTGAAAGGTAGTAGCCTGTGGTTTTGCCGGTATCGCCAAGTTTGGCATGGCTTGTTACTATGAAAAGCACTTTTTTCATTTTACCGCTCCGTGTTCTTTGCGGCGTTTTTCAGGCCGCAAGGGCGAATGCCGTAGCCTGCCATTTCAGGACGTCTTATTCATGCATATCTGTTTTTGTCACATCAAACGCCAGGGCATAGAGGTGATGGAAAAAATCCACATACTCCACATGGGCGATCTCGGGAGCCTTGATTCTCGCAGGCGCGAAATTCAGAATCGAATAGATGCCTGCGCTGAAGAGATTGTCCGCAGCCCGCTGGGCGCGCTCGGGCGGCGTAGTGATGATCCCGATATCAATGTTCACATCCCGGATATGGGTTTTGAGATCGTCTGTGCAGCGCACTTCCATGCCATGCATGATTTCGCCAATCTTGAACGGATCGCAATCAAAAATCGCTATGATATTGAAACCGCGCAGGCGAAATTCATGATGGTTGAGTATTGCGCGGCCAAGATTGCCAACGCCTACCAGCGCCATTTTCCATTCGCGGTCAACGCCGAGCGCCTGCGTGATTGCCAGCAGCAGCGATTTGACATTATAGCCAACGCCGCGCACGCCAAATTCGCCAAAATAGGCGAGATCCTTGCGCACTTGCGAGCCGTTTACGCCGCAGGCGTCCGCAAGCGGATTTGAGGAGACTATCTCCATGCCGTCGCGCGCCAGATTTTCCAGCGCCTGCACGTAGGTGGCCAGCCTGTGAATGGTGGCGCGGGGAATGTGCTTTGACTTGGGTTCGCTAAACATCGCTGGCTATTCCGGATCGGGGTTTGTGCCAGTCATAGTATAGGCCCGCAATGATAAAGCGCAAGCGGCTTTCTGCAAGGTAGCGCGAACATTGTCCAGTCTTATGCCCGCCTTGCCGGAAAAACCAGCGCCTGGTACCAGAACAGCTCGGCGCCCGGCTTTTTCCAGCTGCCAGGTGCGACTCCGGCCTTAAGACAGAGATTATCGAGATATTGCCCGACAGCCCAGCCCTGTTCAACTGGCACCTGCGGCAA
>JAAUYW010000008.1 GCA_014804915.1 Desulfovibrio sp.
CGCAAGGTGGCGGCTGCCGAAGATGAAGTTGAGGACACTTCCCTGCTTGAGGCTGTGGCATCGGCCAAAGGTGAAACCATTGGCGGCAATGATCCGGCTACAGGCGAAGCCGAGGCAGTGACTGAAGACAACTTTCTGACCGAGGCTGTAGCGGCGGCTGCCGAAGATGTGGCTTCCGAAACGAAATAGATACAAAAAGCGCTCACTGGAGAGAAATAATGGCAATCAGCGCGCAAATGGTGAAAGACCTGCGTGAGAAAACCGGCGCAGGCATGATGGATTGCAAGAAGGCGCTTGTGGAAGTTGGCGGCGATATGGAAAAGGCCGTTGACTGGCTCAGGCAAAAAGGCATGGCCAAGGCCGAAAAGAAATCTGGCCGCGCCACAGCGGAGGGCCTTGTTACCTATGCGGTCAGTGAGGATGGCAAAAACCATGCTCTGGCCTCGCTGTTGTGTGAAACCGACTTTGTTGCAAGGGGCGACCAGTTTCAGGATTTGGCCAGAAAAGTGGCGAACACCGTATTGCAGCACAAGCCTGCAGATGGCGATGCGCTCAATGGCCTTATTGGCGATGAAGTGAAGCAGTTGATTGCCTCGGTTGGCGAGAACATGCAGCTTGGCAAGTTCGCCTGCTACAAAAAACAGGCTGACGATGAAGTTGTAGGCCAGTATGTGCATAACAACAACAAGATCGGCGTGCTTGTATTTCTGAAAGTCGGCAAGCCGGCTGACGCCACAAATCCGGAAGTGGAAAAGCTGGCCAGAAATCTTGCAATGCAGGTTGCGGCAAGCAACCCTCTTGCTCTTGACCCAGCCTCCCTTGATCCGGCTGTTGTTGAGCGCGAGCGCGCTGTCTATATTCAAAAGGCAAAGGACGAAGGCAAGCCGGACAATATTGTTGAGAAGATTGCGGATGGGGCAGTCCGGAAATTCGAGAAGGAAGTGTGCCTGCTTGCGCAGCCCTATATTCGTGATGACAAGAAGAGCGTTGCGGACATTATTCGTGAAACTGAAAAAGAGGTTGGCGATACCATTACCGTTACCGGTTTTGAGAGGATTCAGCTAGCCGCTGACTAGCATTTCTTCCGGGCAGCCCTGGACGCATATCCGTCCGGGCTGCCTCTTCCCTTCATGTCCATTCCGTTTGCCTGTTTATTCAGGGCTTGCGCAGAATATAAAACAGCGCAAGGCTTGCCACAGCATCCCCAACCGCCAGTGTCAGATCCCTTTCCGGAAAGCAGCCAGCGCAAATCAGGATGAAGCCAGGCCAGACGAGCCATTTGATTCTTGTAATGGCAGCCAGCAGCTGGATGGCAAGGCCCGCAAGATCCAGCGCGGGCCAGAGCCAGGGCAGTAATGGCCCTTCGATGTAATAGGTAGTGCCTGCCATTGCTGCGCCAATCATGGCATAATGCTAGATATTTCATTGCCAGGGCGCAAGCGCTGTCTTGCATGGCGACTGTTTGTGGCTATATTCTGGTTAATTCTTTTGCTTGGGAGAAAAAATGAGCGACCTGACACCCAGGGAGATAGTGGCGGAGCTTGACAAATATATCGTTGGCCAGGAGCAGGCAAAGAAAATGGTCGCTGTGGCAGTGCGCAATCGCTGGCGCAGGCAGCAGCTTGAGCCGGAACTGCGCGATGAGGTTGCGCCCAAGAACATAATCATGATGGGCCCCACTGGCGTTGGCAAGACCGAGATAGCGCGCAGGCTTGCGAAACTTTCTGGCGCGCCATTCATCAAGGTAGAGGCAACCAAGTTTACCGAAGTGGGCTATGTGGGCCGGGATGTTGAATCAATCGTGCGCGATCTCATGGAAATAGGAATCAACCTTGTGCGCGAGGAGGAGAACGCGGCGGTGCGGAAAGCCGCCGAAGCCGCGGCTGAAACGAGGCTGATGGACCTGATTTTGCCGCAATCGCAGGGCAAGGACGATCGCGCTTCAACCAGGGAGAAACTGGCCCAGAGATTTCGTCTTGGATTTATGGATAATCGCGAAGTCGAAATGGAGGTTACCGAGCAACCCGGAAAACAGATTGACATATTCGCGATTCCTGGCATGGAGCAGGTCGGGGGCCAGGTGAGGGACATGTTCAGCAAGGCTTTTCCGCCCCGCACAACCAGGCGTAAAATGAAGATTCGGGATGCATACAATCTTCTTGTCCAGGAGGAAACCGCCAAACTGGTTGATCAGGATGCGCTTGTGGAAAAAGCGCGGGAACGGGTGGAGCAGAGCGGCATTGTCTTTATTGACGAGATCGACAAGATCGCCAGTTCGTCCCAGAATCGCACTTCCGATATTTCAAGGGAAGGCGTGCAGCGCGATTTGCTGCCTATTGTCGAGGGCAGCACCGTGAATACAAAATATGGCATGGTGAAAACTGATCATATTTTGTTCATGGGCGCGGGCGCGTTTCATTTCAGCAAGCCCTCGGACATGATTCCCGAGCTGCAGGGCAGATTTCCACTGCGGGTGGAGCTGGGCGCGCTTGGCAAGGAGGAGTTTTTGCGCATTCTCACAGAGCCTGACAATGCCCTGACAAGGCAGTATGCGGCCCTGCTTGCGACTGAAAAAGTGAGTCTGGGATTCAGCCAGGATGGTCTGGAGGAGATTGCCTCCTTTGCGGAGGAAATCAATGGCAGTTCGGAGAATATTGGCGCGAGACGGCTATACACAATCATGGAAAAAATACTGGCAGACATCTCTTTTGAGGCTCCGGAAAGGCCGGGCGNGGCAGTGATGGTAGANCGGGATTATGTGCGCGAGCACCTGAAAGACATACGGGAAGATCAGGATCTGGGGCGNTATATCCTTTGAAGGTTTGTGGCTGTATTTACTGGGCATGACCGTTTTCTTTCTGATCTGCGTACGCCTTGTGCAGCGCGGAAATTCTCTTCCATGATTCCCTGATGCGCGCTTCGGTCAGGCGTCCGTCTGCCTGGAGCGCCTTTAGCGCATCCCATACTTTCTGCGGCAAGGTCTCGTCCCACTCGAGATTGTTGCCAAACAGCAGGATATCTATGCCGGCGTCAATGGCCAGCCAGAGGGTTTCCTTCAGCTCGCGGACGCCTGCCACAGCCTTCATCTGCATATCGTCGCTGATGACCACGCCCTGCCAGTTGAGGCCGTTGCGCAATAGGCCGGTAACAATTTTTCTGGACAGCGTAGAAGGCAAGTCGCCGTCAAAGCCGCGATGAAGCATATGCCCGATCATCACCGCGCCAGGCCAGCCGGCAGCGAAGATTTCGGCATAGGGCCGCAAGTCCGTATCCGGATTCCAGCACTGGGTTATATCTGGCAGGCCCAGGTGGGAATCTTCCGTTGCGCAGCCCTGACCTGGAAAATGTTTCAGCACTGGCACAACGCCGGCATTGGCAAGGCCGAGGCCGAAAGCCAGCGCATGCTGGACTACAAGGGCAGGGTCGGAATTGAAAGAGCGGCCGAGTCTGCCTATGCCGGGATTGAAAGGATTGGAATCAACATCCAGCACTGGCGCGAGATCCATATTAATACCAAGAGATTTCAGCTCGGCGCCGGTTGTCGCGCCCTGCTCCCGCGTGGCTTCCGGATTGCCCTGTCCCATTGACTGGGCCGAAGGCAGATCCGTAAATCCTTTTTGGGGCTTGAGTCTGCGCACCTGGCCGCCTTCCTGATCAGCGCTGATGAAAAGAGGAAATGGCGAAGCGGCGGAGAGCGTTCTGGTAAGCGCTTCCAGCTGCGACCTTGAAATCACATTGCGATCGCCGCCTTTGGTTACGTCGCGATCAAAAAGCACAAGATTGCCGATTTTGCCGCTGGCGACAAATTTCAGAAAGTCGTCGTCAGGGCCGAGCGCAGCGCCGCGAAAACCGAACATCAGCATTGAACCCAGCATTTGATCGAGCGTAGGCTCTTCGGGAGCAGCCTGGCTTTCCCCGGCCTCGTCTGCCAGGCAGGCCAGGGGCAGAAGCACGCAAAGCAGCAAGAGAAATATCTTTTTCATGGCGTCAGCAGGGCAAGTTGCGCGTCCTGCGCAATTGTTTGAGGTTTTCAAGCACAGTATAGGGAAGCGCGATATTATTGTTCCTGCCGGAGCCCAGCTCAATATCGGGCTTGTTTTTGCCGTGATAATCAGAGCCGCCGCTAAGGCCCAGCCCGTATTTTCGGGCCAGGCGAATGACCTCTTCCGTCTGATTCTCATCGTGGGTCGAGTGCCATGCTTCCAGGCATTCCAGACCAAGAGGCGCCAGTCTTTCAATAAACGCCTCAAGCCAGCCATCCGGCCTGGGCTTATGGAATGGATGCGCAAGGCAGGCAGTCGCCCCCAGCTCGCGCAGGATGCGCAGGGCCTCCTCCGGCGTTGGCGCCGATTTGGGCGAAAACGCTTTGCCTCCAGGGCCAAGCCATTTTTCGAATGCCTCGTCCCTGGTGCTCGCGTAGCCTTTCTGAATCAGGATTTGCGCGAAATGGGGCCTGCCTATGGTTTCACCGGCGATTGCCGCAACCTCTTCGAGCGTAACTGCCACGCCGCAAGCCCGCAGTTTTTCGATGATGCGTTCATTGCGCAATTCGCGATTTTTGCGCAAGTTTTCCAGAAAGTCATGCAGGCGCGAGCTGTCCTGTGGCAGAAACAGTCCGAGCATGTGCATGTTGCCAAGGTCGGTCGCTACGGAAATTTCGCAGCCGCGAATCAGCTCTATGCCAAGATCTGCGGAAGCTTCCTGCGCCTCGGTAAGGCCGGTGATTGTGTCATGGTCAGTCAGCGCTATCGCCTTCAGGCCAAGCGCATGCGCCTTTTCCACGAGCAGCGCAGGCGCGTCCGAGCCATCCGAAGCGGTGGAATGAGTGTGCAAATCAATTTCTCTCATGTTATCCTTGTTTTGCCGTAAATTGAAGTCTGCCTCCTGTTCGCGCCAGCTTGCATTTGGAAGGGCCATAAGGCATTTTTTTTGCATAAAATTTGTGATAACGATATCTTGACATATTTTCCGGGGAATTGCCAATGCCGCAACTCAACCAGCTTTTAAACCAGCTGCCTCAGGGCGGCGATGTCCATATCAGCACTATTGGCCAGATTCTCTGGATCAGTTGGCAGGGCAATCTTCCACATGCCGTAAACCAGACCCTTCTCAACTACGGCGGAATGCTGATTGGCGAAAGCAGGG
>JAAUYW010000009.1 GCA_014804915.1 Desulfovibrio sp.
CCGCGCCTTGCTGGATATCATCCAGACCGAATTTCCGATTGATCCAGACCCGTACGCGATTCTTGGCGCAAGGACAGGCATAGCCAGGGAAGAGGCGTTCAGGCGCGTGCGGGCGATGCGCAAATCCGGATTTGTCAGGCGTCTGGGCGCCAATTTCCAGTCCGGCAAGCTCGGCTTTGCTTCAACTCTTTGCGCCGCGGCTGTGCCGGAGCACAAAAAGGAAGCTTTCATTGCCGCTGTCAACGCCTTGCCTGGCGTTACCCATAACTATGAACGCGACCATGCTTTCAATATCTGGTTTACATTGATCAGCCCCAGCCGTGAAGCTGCGCGGGAGCTTCTGGCGCGTCTTGCAAAAGACACGGGCGTGGAGATCATGGATCTTCCGGCAACGCGGCTTTACAAGATTCGCGTTGATTTTCCAATGCGGCGACACGTTCCTGATTAGCCAAAAATCTAGATTTAGTCTTGAAATTGGTTCTCAGCCTTGCTACAATAGGCAAATATTGATTCCGGATGCATCGCGAGTATTCCTGACAGGCCGGCGTTGTCCGTTTTGCATGGCCACGCAGGAAACGGGCAGAAAGCTGCGCCAGTTTTTCAGGCGCGATGCCGCCGGCATTGGGGATTTGCATGCCACAAGTAGCAGCGCGTATTAATGACAATCAGGAACGCTGGTTAAAAGACTATTTTCGCACCAAGTGCGCAGGGGCGGAATTTATTCTGCCCTGGGCTGTTGATACGTTCTTCCGCGCTATTACGGGCATAAAGCAGATCTTCAGCGCATCCGAGCTGAAAACCATCATTGACGCGCACAAGGACACCAAGCTCCTGCCTGAAAGCACGCGCCTTTCCTATCTGCTTTTGCGCATTTCCGATGCCTGCGATCTCAACGGCATTCACATGCGCCATGGCGCCAGCAAATCCAGTCTTGAATCCAAGCTCAAGAGCCTGGATGATACGCAGGCGACAGCGCTGATGGTCTGGGCCTCGGCCTACTGGGTCAGCCGGCACTGCTCGGCTGAATCTCTGGACGACTACATCAGGGCCTATTAGAGCGAATTAACTTTCGGATCTTACAAATTTGAAAGCGCCCATGGACGTGTTTCACTTTGTCTTTTCGGCTACAGTAATTTCAGAAACTATGGACAGGGACATTAAAAGCGTATAACGTTTTTTTAATGCAAAAAAATCTGGAATCGAATTCACAGGATCTGGAATTTGACAATCCGCAGCTGGCCAATGAACTCTTCGGGCCGGCGAATGCCAACCTTGACATAATTGCGCGCGCAAGCGGCGCCACTATTTGCAGCCGCGGCTCCTCCCTGCGCGTCGAGTGCGAGGATCCGGCCATCCGCTCCAGCGTGTGCAATCTGCTTTTGCAACTCTATAGCCTCCAGCGCAAGGGCGGATCTGTAAGCCGCGAGGATCTGGGCCGCGCCTACGAGATGGTGCGCAACGACCCTGGCCTTAACCTTGTGGATGTGTTCCGCAACGCCGTTTTTGTGAAAACGCCGCGCAAGACTGTTACTGCGCGCAACGTGTCCCAGAAACGCTATCTTGAGGCATTGCATGGCAACGAGCTGGTTTTCGCGGTTGGCCCGGCAGGCACAGGCAAGACATATCTGGCTGTGGCAATGGCGATCGCCATGTTCCAGCAGCGCCGCATCAAGAAAATACTGCTCACCAGGCCGGCTGTTGAAGCGGGCGAGAGGCTTGGCTTTCTGCCTGGCGATCTGGCCGAAAAAGTCAATCCCTATCTGCGGCCCCTGTATGACGCGCTTTATGACATGATGCCCCAGCCAAAAGTGGCGGCAATGCTTGAAACCGGAGCGATAGAGATCGCGCCGCTGGCTTTCATGCGCGGGCGCACGCTCAATGACGCATTCATCATTCTTGATGAGGCGCAGAACACCACCCGCGAGCAGATGAAGATGTTCCTCACACGCATGGGCTTTGGCTCGCGCATGGTTGTTACGGGGGATGTAACGCAAGTGGATCTGCCGCAATCCGCAGGCGCCAATCCTTCCGGCCTTGTTCATGCCCTTGGCGTGCTCAGGAATGTGCCTGGCATGGCGATTCACCGCTTTGGCAAGGCTGATGTCGTCCGCCATCCCCTGGTGGGGAGTATTGTCAGCGCCTATGATGAAGCAGAAAAAAGAGCTTCGGCCAGCTAGCCAGCCGGGATTATTCAGGCTTTTTAGGGAACGTTGCAAATGCGGCTGGGGCCTCTGGGTTCTTGTCGCGACGCTGCTGTTCCTTTCATTTGTGGCAGGCGCCAATTTTGATTCCGGCCAGAGAATGTATGTCGCCGGGCAGATCGCGGATCGGGACATAACTGCCAACAGGGATATCCTGGTCGAGGATCCGCAGGCGACAGCGGCGCGCAGGAAGCAGGCCGTAGCCCTGGTGCAGCCTGTGTATGATCACAGCATGGAGCCTTATGCGCAATTCCAGACGCGAATTACTGACATATTCAAGGCCCTGAACAACCCGGAGGATACTCCCAGCCGCGCGCTTGGCAGGCTTATCGAGGAGATCGGCCCGGGCGTCGCGGATGACATCATGCCAGAGCTGGATCGGCCGGAAGTGCAGAGCTACATTCTCAAGACAATAATGCCGATGATTCGCGACCAGCTGGCAGAAGGGCTGGTGTCGGATATACGCGCCTCGCGGATTGGCAATTCCGGCATTCTGGTGCGCAATCTTGACACCAGCGTGGAGACCTATCGGCCGGATATCCGCTCCCTGCCAGACGCGCAGTCCTTTCTGGCCGAAATATCGGGACGGATTCGCCTGGATTCGCATCTTTCCGCCCAGGCCAGGCGGGCAATCAACGTTCTTCTGGCCACCACCATGCCAGCGAGCCTGACCCTGAACCGCGAAGCTACGCAAAGGCGCAACGCCGATGCCGAGAACAGCGTCCAGCCTGTCTATTACCAGATTCTGAAAGGCGAGATCCTGTTGCGCAAGGGCGAGCGCGTAAGCCGCGAACAGCAGATTAAGCTGCAGGCGTTCTTTGATTCCGCTGCAGCGCCCATTCACTGGAATACGGTTGGCGGACTTTTCATCTGCTCGCTTGTGCTGGGCACCGGCTTTTTCATTACGCCAAGCGGCAGGCCGGGCACGCCGCTGCGCCTGAAGGATGTATTGCTGATATCGGCGCTCTTGCTGCTGTTCGGTGTTGGCGCCCGGGCAGTCAGCCTGTTTGGCATCAGCATGGACAGCATCAGCCTGCATAACTCGTTCGCGATCGCCTATCCGGTGCCTGGCGCTGTCGGCCTGGTGGCAATGGTTTTCGCTGCCAGGCGCTATGGGACGATGGGACTTTTGCTTTCCTTTTTTTGCGCGCAGATGTTCAATGCCGGGCTGGCCCTGTTCATCTATTATTTTCTGGGCGGAATGCTTGCGACCTGGCTGGTTACGCGCGCGCAGAGCAGGCAGGATGTGGTATGGAGCGTCGTGCCGCTGATTTGCGGGCTGATGCTCATCTGGTCGGGCTGCGCGCTGCTTGAGCAGTCGCCGCTGTTTGAATTGCCAATGCTTGCGATCGCAGTTGTAATCAACGCGCTCCTGTCCCTGATTATTCTCTTTGCGTTCAGTCCGGTGCTTGAACTCATATTCAGCTACAGNACCCGTTTCAGGCTCATGGAACTGATGAGCCTTGAGCAGCCNNTAATGCAGGAGATAATGGTTACAATACCAGGCACGTATCATCATTCCCTGGTAGTGGCCAACATGGTGGAGGCCGGCGCGCGGGCGATTGGCGCGAACAGCCTTTTGTGCAAGGTTGCGGCCCTTTATCATGACGCGGGCAAGCTNAGCTATCCCGAATATTTCATTGAGAACCAGTTTGGCGCGCCCAACCGCCATGACCAGATCACGCCGTCNATGAGCGCGCTGATTCTGCTTTCGCATGTGAAAAAGGGCGGCGAGCTGGCAGCGAAATACCGCCTGGGCCAGGAGATCACGGATATCATCACGCAGCATCATGGCACGCGCATAATGAGCTATTTTTATCAGAAGGCNATAAACCAGGGCGAGAAACCGCAGGAGGGCGCGTATCGCTACCCGGGGCCGCGGCCGCAGAGCAAGGAAGCCGCAATCCTGATGCTGGCCGATTCTGTCGAGGCCAGCAGCCGCACTTTGACAGACCCGACGCCAGCGCGAATCCGCAGCCATATCGACAAGATCATCAAGACCATATTCTCCGAAGGCCAGCTGGATGAATCAGAGNTGACTTTCAAGGATCTGCATTATCTGAGCGAGAGCTTTCAGCGCATCCTGACCGGTCTGTTTCATCAGCGGATCGCGTATCCGGAGAAGAATATCAGGGAAGCCCAGGGCGAAGCAGGCATTGCCGGACAGGGCGCGAAAAAGCCGGAATCCCCGGGCCCTGGCGAGCCCTGCCAGCAGCCTGCTTCCTGATGCCAATCCGGATAGACGCAGNNTGCGCCACAAGCGCGTGGCCCTGGCAAATGCCAATTGAAAAAAATACATTTTGCGCTATTCTCGCCGCGATGGCGGAAGCCGCAGGATGCGCGCATATCCAGGTCAGGCTTGTCAATGACGCGGAGATTGCCAGAATCAATGCCGTCTGCCTGGGCTGCGCCGGCCCNACCAATGTGATCACCTTTCCGGCAGCGGATAACGAGCCTGGCGGAATCGCCGTATCGCTTGACTGCCTGCGCAGGGAAGCGCTCGTTTATGGGCAGGACCCGGCGGAGCATCTGATTCGTCTGCTGGCGCATGGTTTTGGCCATCTGGGCGGCATTGAGCATGGCGAGGCGCTGGATGCCATTCAGNAGGCCTGTCAGGCGGCCGCGCTGGTGGCGCTGGATCAAGGCAGGCAGACGGCCTGAAAGGCAAATCCGGANAACTGGCAAACTGGGCGCAAGCAAGGAAGGACAAATGACAGCCAGGGCGATACATGGCTCGGAAGCGTCGCTTCTGCCAAAAATACATTATTTCGGCACGGTTTCTTCCACATTTGACGAGGCATGGCGCCTTTANGCGGAAGGGCGGCTTGGCCAGTGGGACAGCGTTATAGCCAGAAGCCAGACTGCCGGGCGCGGCCAGCTGCGCAGAGGCTGGATTTCTCCGCCTGGCAATCTCTACTGGACTGTGAGGCTGCCTTGCGTGGAGCCCTTTGATTCGCCAGGAGCAGCTGTCGCGCTTGGCGCCCTGATAGCAAACGCGCTTTGCGATCTTGGCTGCGAGGCNNTGCTCAAATGGCCCAATGACATTGTGGCGCGCACTGAAAAAGGGATTGCGAAAATCGCGGGCATATTGCTNGAAGAAAAGGATGGCTGCGTNCTGGCNGGCATTGGCATCAANATTGCCGCNGCGCCGGAGGCGGCGGAGCTGAAAGCTGAAGGCGCAATGCCGGCAACCACGCTCGCGGCTTGCGCTCCGGGCGCGAGCCTGCCGCCGCCTTCCGAGATTGGCAGGCAGATTCTTCGCCACATTCGTTCGGCCTGCAAGGATGGCGGCGTTTTTGCCAGCCTCTGGCGGGATCTGGCGGCTGCGCGCTTGCTCTGGACTGGCCAGGAAGTGATTGTCCGCGAGGGCGAAAAGGAGCTGCGCGGCGTGTTCCTGGGCCTTGGCAAGGACGGCTGCGCGCTGATTGAACAGGATGGGNCCACGCATGAAATTTNTGGCGGCACAATGCGCGCCGCAGGGCAGGCCGGCCAGACGGAGATTTGCGGGATGGCCAGGGAAGAATAATGGCAAGAAAGACATTCGCTGACGTACAGGATTTCCTCAGGGGCAAGGTGATTCTTGTCGCAAACCGCGGCATTCCGGCCAGGCGCATCTGCCGTTCCATTCGGGAAAGATTTGACGCGATCGCGGCCATGACCGCGACTGACGTGGACAAGACAGCGCCTGCCGCCTCAGCGGCGCAGGAGCTGATTTTGCTGGGCAGCGAGCCCAGGGCCTATCTGGATATAGACCTGATCACGGAAAAGGCGAAAAGGCGCGGCGTAGTCGGCATTCATCCCGGCTGGGGTTTCGCCTCCGAAGACACGCGCTTTCCGAGAAAATGCAGGGAAGCCGGCATCACGTTCATAGGCGCGACTGCCGAAGCCATGAATCTGCTTGGCAACAAGGTTCAGGCCAGGGCCGTGGCGCGGGAGCTTGGCATTCCGGTAGTGCCTGGCTCGGATGGAGCGGTTGACATCGCGACAGCGCGGAGGCTGGTTTCTGAAATCGGGCTGCCGATCATGCTCAAGGCTGAGGGCGGCGGCGGCGGACGCGGCATTTTCGCAGTCAGAAATGAATCCGAGCTGGAGGACGCCTTTTTCAAGGCTTCCTCAATGGCGCAGGCCTCATTTGGCAATCCGCGCCTGTTTGTGGAAAAATATCTGGCTGACGTGCGCCATATCGAGATTCAGGTGATTGCGGACATGTATGGCAATGTATTCGCATTTGACGAGCGCGACTGCACGGTGCAGCGCAATCACCAGAAACTGATCGAGATCACGCCTTCGCCCTGGAAGGGACTCACGCCAGAGTTGCGGGAAAGGCTGAAGGAATACGCGCGCAGGCTGATTCGCGCGGTCGGCTATCATTCGCTTGCTACTGTCGAGTTTCTGGTGACTCCCGATGGCGAGCCATTCCTGATAGAGGTGAATACGCGCCTGCAGGTGGAGCACGGCATAACTGAATCGCGCTATGGCATAGATCTGGTCGAAGAGCAGATCGCTGTGGCTTTTGGAGCGCAGCTGCGCTATCGCGAGGAGGATCTCCATCCCTCCTATTGCGCCATGCAGGTGCGCATCAACTGCGAGAATCCGCAGGAAAATTTCGCGCCAAATTCCGGCCTGATTTCACGCTACGTATCGCCTGGCGGCCCTGGCGTGCGCCTCGATTCAAACGTTAGCGCAGGCTACGAATTTCCGCCCAACTACGATTCCGCCGGATCGCTTCTGATTGCATACGCGCATGACTGGGAAAAGACGCTCGGCATAATGAATCGCGCGCTGGGCGAATATGTGGTGGGCGGCATCAAGACAACGATTCCCTTTTTCCGCAAGATCATCAAGGACCCGCAATTCCGCAGCGGCGAGATCAATACGAATTTCATCGCGGATCATCCGGAACTGATGCTCTATACGGATATCGCGCCAGAGGGGGAGCGTCTGGCGCGGCTTGTGGCGGAAATTTCCGCCAGGGGCTACAACCCGCATGTGCAGCTCGGAGTTTACCGCTCGATTGAAACTCCGTGCCTTGGGCCGTTTCAGCCGGTTCTGCCGCCAATAAGTTCGGCTGCGCGCAGAAGGCCCTCGCCATATCCCCGCGGGGACAGGCTTGCGACGCTCGATTATGTGCGTGATTCCGGCTATATCCATTTTACGGACACAACCCCGCGCGATTTCACTCAATCCTGTTCCGGCAACCGCTTCCGGCTGGCAGAAGATCGCCTCATTGGCCCGTATCTTGACAACGCCAATTTCTTTTCAATTGAAAACGGCGGCGGCGCGCATTTTCATGTCGCCATGCTGGCCAACATGACCTATCCGTTCACCGAGGCTGCGGAATGGAACAGGTTTGCGCCAAAGACCATGAAGCAGATTCTGGTGCGCTCCACAAATGTGCTTGGCTATGCGCCCCAGCCGCGCAACCTGATGCGCAAGACAGGCGAGATGATTTGCGAATATTACCAGGTAGTGCGCTGCTTTG
>JAAUYW010000010.1 GCA_014804915.1 Desulfovibrio sp.
GAAGAGCGGTCTGCTGGTTTGCGGATCAAACAGCATGGAAGCAGCGCGCGCGCCCTGGCGGGTCAGGGCATAGGATTTAAGGGCTGGAAAATGCGTGGCCGAGAGCACAAAGCAGCCCTTGTCCAGCAGCTCGTCATGCACGGCCTGGGCAAGCGCCGCGCCCTCGGCAGGATCGGTGCCTGCGCCGAATTCATCCAGGAGCGCCAGGCCGGAGCTGTTGAGATGCCTGAAAGATCTGGCCAGATGGTCAATCTGCGCGCTGAAGGTTGAGACATCATCAGAAAGACTCTGCTCATCGCCAATAAAGGCGTCAATGCGCTCGAACCAGGGCAGGTGGGAGCCGCGCCCGGCTGGCACAGGCAGGCCGGCCATTGCCATGGCGGCCAGCAGGCCGAGCGTTTTCAGGCACACAGTCTTGCCGCCGGCATTGCCGCCTGTTACTATCAGCGCGCGCTCGCCAGGCCGCAGCACAATGTCGAGCGGCCGCACAGGCGGAGCATCCTTTTTTGCCAGGCGGCTTAAGGTCAGCAGCGGGTGCCTGGCTTCGAGCAGCTCAATGCCGCTGTCTGCGTCTGTGAACGCGACGCACGCGGCTTCCAGCTCTTCAGCCAGCTTCGCTGTGGCCGAAAGCAGATCAAGCTCTGCAAGCAATCCCTGCGCGCTCTCCACTCCGGCAAGCTCGGCAGCCATCAGTCCGGTCAGGTAAACCAGCACCTTGCGCTCTTCCTCGCGTTCTTCGCGTTTCAGCTCCTGCAGGCGATTGTTTATCGAGACCAGGAAATAGGGCTCAAAATAGCAGGTTTCGCCTGTCTGCGACCAGTCGTGGATGATTCCCTGCATTCTGCCCTTGAAATTGGCCTTGAGCGGCAGCACATAGCGGTCTGACGACAGGGTCATGAATTCATCCTGCAAATAGGGCAGCATATTGTATTGCTGGGCGAAATCGCGAACCTTGCGTATGCAGCTCTGGTGCAGCCCGCGCAGTTCCGAGCGCACCTGAAACAGTCCTGGCGAGCTTTCATCTTTTAAAAGGCCGTCGTCGGAAATGCAGCGATTCAGGGCTGCCAGAAGCTGGACCGGCATTTCCCAGGCTGAAACCCTGGCGAACAGGGCAGGCCAGCTTTCCTGGCCCCTGGCTTCATGGATCGCGCTGAACGCTGTCTGGGCCAGGCGCAGCATTTCGCGCAGGCCCCAGAAAGAGTCCAGGTCAAGACTGTAATTTGGCGCAAGTCCCTGGGGTCCGGTTTTGGCGCGTATCAGCTCCGCAAGGCCGCGCGTGTCCGGAAAAGCCAGGGATGCGTATTGCCCCTGCTGGCCAGACCAGACCTGAAAATCAGTGAACAGCGCTGAACAGGCTTCGGCCTCCGCCCTGGTCTTGTAGGGCTTTTTAGCAGCTGCCAGCTCGCTTCCGGCCTCCGAGCTGCAATGGGAGACGAGCCTTGCGATAATCTGATCGAATTCCAGGGACTTGAGTGTTCGCGGATGAATCATGCCTTACCTTGCGCTAGCAGTGTTGCCCTTGCGATTAGGATAGAATAAGCCTGAAATCCGGCGGCGCAAGCATGAAGAGCCCGCGCGTTTCCTGGCGGCCCGGTCTGGTCGTGGGAGCCGGGCCCTGGACGCCAGCCTAAGCCGCTGCGCCCCGGGCCCTGCAAGACTTGTGTTCTGGCCAGGCTGCATCTGGCCGTGGGATGGCGGATCTGGCTGCGCTGACTCAGCTGGCCTGAAGCTTTTCCCTTACTCCGGCAGCCACGGCCTTGCCATCAACGCGCCCCTGATAGCGCGCCATGATAGCGCCGACAACCTTGCCCATTTCCCTGGGGTCGGTTACGCCGGTCTCGCTTATGGCCTGGCTGATCGCAGCGTCCAGCTCCTCTGGCGTCAGCTGGGAAGGCAGATATTGCTCAAGGATGGCCAGCTCCTGTGCTTCCTTTTCAGCAAGGTCCGCCCTGCCGGCAGCGCGGAATTGCTCGATCGAATCCTTGCGCTGTTTGGCCTGTCTGATGATCAGCGAGATGATTTCCTCATCTGGCAGGGGCGCGCCGGGTTTTCTGAGTTCCACCTGCCGGTTTGTGATCGCTGTTTTCAAAAGGCGCAAAACCGAGAGGACGGCCGCGTTTTTGGCCTTGTAAGCGGCAATGTAGTCCTCGGAGAGTCGTTTGTCGAGCGTCATGGCAGAACAACCATCCTGGGATGAGAATCAGATAATCTGGAATGCGGAAAGGAATGGATGCGCTAGGTGAGATTCATTTTGCGCATTTTTTTCATCAGACGTTTTCTGGCAGCCGCTTTTTTCTTCTTGCGCATCACGCTTGGTTTTTCGTAATGCTGGCGCTTTTTCAGTTCGGAAAGAATGCCCGCTTTTTCCACCTGTTTTTTGAAGCGCCTGAGCGCGATATCGAAATTGTAGTCATCTTCATTCAGAAAAACGCCTGGCAAAATTTTATCCTCCTGCTAAAAAGTTGCTTGAATGAAATTTCAGTATATTTTAAGCCCTGGCGCTTTGCAAGGGCTTTGGAATCTCCTATTCCAGATAATCCCTGATTGCCGGCGCCGGCCTGAAGCGCACTGTCTTGTATGCCTCCAGCTGCATCGCCTCGCCAGTCCGTGGGTTCCTGCCTGTGCGGGCCGCGACGCCGCGCACCTCAAATGTTCCAAGGCCCCTGAGAGTCAGGCGCTGATCCCTGAAAAGCGCGTCTTCGATTGTCGCGAGCACGGCTCCGAGAATTTTTTCAGCGTGCGCGACCGGAAAGCCAGTCTTGCTGGCCATGTACTCTATAAACTGCGTCTTGTTCATGCAGCCTGGCCTGGAATTGGGAAATTTTCTTGCCAATTATGCCAGCGGGAATTAATTGTCAAGCGCGTGAAAGCAATCTGATTGACAGAGGGGAGAAATTCCGGGCCGGAAACGGCAGTTGCCGGCGCTGCGGAAGGTCTGCCATCTGCCTGTTTTTGGAGGCCAGTCTTGAAAGCGGAAATTATTTCAATTGGCACCGAGCTTTTGCTTGGTCAAACCGTGAATTCCGACGCCGCCATAATCGCAGCGGCGCTTGCCACGCTTGGCATGGATCTGCTGCATGTCCAGACAGTGGGGGACAATCCGGAAAGGCTTGGCAAGGCCCTGGAGCTTGCAGCAAGCCGCAGCCAGATCATCTTCACAACTGGCGGCCTGGGCCCCACGGATGACGATCTGACCAAGACGGCAGTCGCTAAATTCTCTGGCGCGCCGCTTGTTGAATATCCGGAAGCCGTAATCAGCCTTCGGGAATATTTTGGCGACAGGCCGATGAGCGCGAACCAGATTCGTCAGGCCTGGCTGCCAGCAGGCTCGATCCTGTTTCCCAACAGCGTGGGCACTGCGCCAGGCTGCGCCACGCCCATTGCCAACGGCGGCCATGTCATTTTGCTGCCTGGTCCACCTGCGGAGCTTGGGGCAATGCTCGAGCAATCTGTCATCCCCTTTTTGCAGACCCTGTCGAATTCAGCCATCCATTCCATTGATATCCGCACTTTTGGCATAGGCGAGGGCGCCGCAGCCGAGCGCATCGCGGATCTCATGCAGGGAGCGAATCCCACAGTCGCGCCGTACGCAAGCGGCGGCGAGATGTTCGTGCGCGTTACAGCCAAGGCGAAAGATCGCGAAAGCGCAGCCGCGCTCTGCAGGCCGGTCGTGGCTGAGGTTCGCGCCAGGCTTGGCGATGTAGTCTATGGCGAAAATCTGCCCTCCCTGGAGGCTGCGGTGCTTGAGCGGTTGCTTGAGACCGGCCAGACTGTGGCAACAGCCGAATCCTGCACTGGGGGTCTNCTGGCNAAGAGGCTCACTGACTTGCCGGGCTCGTCTGCCGCCTTTTTGATGGGGCTTGTAACCTATTCNAATGCCGCGAAGGAAAGGCTTTTGCATGTGCCGCAGGCAATGCTTTCCGAATACGGGGCTGTAAGCCCGCNAGTCGCCATTGCAATGGCTGAAAATATGCGCATGCTCTCTGGCGCGGATTTCGCATTGGCAACTACCGGCATAGCCGGGCCTACGGGCGCCACTCCGGAAAAGCCGCTGGGCCTTGTNTATATCAGTCTGGCAGCCGCGCAAAAAACCTGGCTTTGCGAGATGAGGCCGCNTGGCCGCTATGCCGGACGGNCCCGTGTGCGCGAGCGCGCAGCCAGCACCGCGCTTGACATGCTGCGCAGGCGGCTTGCAAACCTTGAAATTCAACAGATAANCTAAATCGCTTGTTCAGCTGGAGGATCGGGAATGCGCGTCTTTTTTCTTGCGCTCCTTGCCTTGACAATCGCCGGCAACTCATTTTCCGCCACCCGNAACGAGCCGGCNTACCGCAAGCTTTCCGTTGCGCCGCAATGGCACTGGCAGGAGGGCCTGCTGCTCCGGCTCGGCCCGGANGAAGCNGCCTGCAGGAAAAATTATGGCGCGAGCTGGGAGCGCAAGTGCGCGGCTCCGATTGGCCGGCCAGGGCATGCGGCCAGGGAGGTCAGACTTTCGCCAGAAGCTGGCGGCAGCTGGCAATGGGAGGGGCCNTATACATTGCGTTNTCTGCCTGGGGAAAAAGGCCTTGNCCCGGGNCAGGCCTATNCTGTGGATNTTTCNGCCCTGCCGTTGCCNGGCTATATTTCCCTGCCTGAACGCAAGGCCCATTTCCGGGCNCCGCAAATGAGCGCCAGNCTGGCAGAGGCCCGTTTCTGGCTGGATCCCGCTCCTTCCGGACGGCACAGGCTCTTTTTCGCNCTCGAATTCAATTATCCCGTNCCCNANTCCAGTTTCAGGCCAGCTCTNGANTTGCCGGCAGGGGCGCTTGCCGGAGAGATGGANGCNGTCTGGAATCNGGAGCGGGATCGCGTGGCGATTTCNTGGCCAATCCTGAAATTGCCGCAGGCAGGCGGCATGGCNAGCCTTGCGCTTGCGGACATCCGNCAGGCCTNTGCCACNGATGAGGGCATCCGCGTCAANCCGGAAAAAGGCGCCAGCTTCACTCAGCCCCTGCCTGGGCAGACAGAGATTTTCACTATCCGGGATGTGAAAATAACCCAGGAAAAGGATGCGAGCCTGAATGTCGGCTATATGNTTGAGATAGATACAAGCCTTTACNCNGATCCGCNGGCCNTGGCAGATAGCCTCTTTCTTGTGGAGCTGCCCGAATTCNGGTCAGCAGAATCCCTGANACCNTATGAATGGGCGAAAGCGCCTGCGATTTCTGCCGCAGATCTTGAGGCCGGGCGACGCCTGAAAGTCCAGCCGGAGTCAAAGGGCCCGCAAACGCGTCTGCGTTTCAGGCTGCCTGTCAAAAGNGGCCGCCATGTCTTTATCGGCATTGGCGACAAGCTCAAATCCGCAAGCGGCCTGGCGCTTTCGCGTCCCTATTCTTCCATTGTCCACGCCCAGCCTGTGCAGCCCCTGGCCGGNTTTCTCCAGNCTGGCAACATACTTGCCGGCAATGGCGAAACCGGCGTTTTCGGCATTGGTCTTGACGAGATCAGATGGCAANTCCAGCTGGTTGACGATTCTTTTCTGGCCCTGNTNGCNGGCTCTTCANGCGATTCCTTTGCAAGGCCNCTGGGTGATAGCAGCCTCGGAATGGATAGNCTGGCGCGTTCGGCCAGGGGTATTCTCAAAATGAATCCCGGNCGCGATGGCGAGGCTTGCTATGCCAGTCTTGATTTGCCGGCGATCATGAAAGATGCTTTTGGCGNAAGCTCCGGCCTTGGGCGCATTTCTCTCACCGGCTGGAAAAGCGGCAGGCAGGTTGCCGAAGCAAGCCGCCTGATTCTTGCGACTGANNTGGCGCTCATGGCCAAGCAGGCTGCGGACNGCAGTCTGGATTGTTTTGCNGCCTCCATAGCCCTGGGCAAACCGCTNGCGGNTATCGAAATCAGCGTGGCGGGCGCAAACGGCAGGCCGGTTTNTTCAGGCAAAACCGATGCCAGGGGCCATATCCGCTTTGACTCCCTGGCTGGCCTGGTCAGGGAATCAAGGCCTGTCGCGCTCATTGCCAAAGGCCAGGGCAGTCTTGGCTGGCTGCCGCTGAATGAGCGGGCCCGTGAAATCGATTATTCCGCATTTGAAACTGGAGGCCGGATTAGCTCAAACGATGCGCTTGCCTATGTGTTCAGCCAGCGCGGCATATACAGGCCTGGCGATACCCTGTATTTTGGCTGTCTGGCCAGGCGCGGCGATTTTTCCGCGCTGCCTGCGGATCTTCCCCTGTATGGCGAGATTCTGAATCCGGCAGGCCGCAGAATCTGGGAAACCGGTATTTTGCCTGGCCTGGAAGGCCTGGCGGAGATTTCCTGGAATTCATTGCCTGAAAGCGTCAGCGGCAAATACGTATTTAATGTCCGCACCGCACGGGATGGCGAAATTCTGGGCTCTGCAAGCGCGCGTCTGGAGGCTTTTCAGCCGGATACTCTCAAACTGCGCGTGTCAGGCCCGGTTCAGGACGGTTGGCTGGTCTGGAAAAATGGCGATTCACCGCAAGTCAGCGCCGAGCTGCGCAACCTCTATGGCACGCCTGCGCCTGGCCATAAAATCCGTGCGGAATTGCGCACTGCTCCGGCAGTTTTCAGGTTTGAAAAATTCCGCGATTATGTATTTACAGATCCCGCGCCTTTTATTGGCAGCGGCATCAGCCGCAAATTGCCGGAAGCCGCAAGCGGCCAGGACGGCAGGGTGGAAGTTGGCCTGCCAGCTGATCTTGGCGCCGCTTCCGCCGCAGTTACGATTGCCTGCGAGGGTTTTGACCTTGCCGGAGCCCGCGCCACTGGCGCTTCTGCCACTTTCCTTGTCTCGCCTGCCGAGCGTATTCTCGGCTACAGCCTGGCTGGCTCCCTTACAAATCCCGGCTTTATTGAACAGGGCGCGAATGCCGAAATCAAGCTGCTTGCAGTCAACTCGGCCCTTGAGCCTGTTGCCTGGAAAGATCTTGAATTCACATTGCTTGGCCGCGATTATCTCACCAGTCTTGTTTCCGATGGCAACGGCGGCTATCGCTATGAC
>JAAUYW010000011.1 GCA_014804915.1 Desulfovibrio sp.
AAGGGCGACCAGGTAGAAGATTACAAAGATCGCGCCGCCGTATGCGCCGGTAACAAAGGGAAAGCGCCAGACATTGCCAAGGCCGATTGCGCAGCCAGCCGAGAGAAGGAGAAACCCGAGCCTGCTGCCGAGAACTTCGCGGCCGGATTTGCTGCCGGGGATAAGGTCGTTTGCCATGAGAAGATGGGGGTTACATTTTTTTAAATATAAACTATTCTCTTCCAGATATCCAGATACCGCAAATTAGGGAATCAGCATTGAAAAACAATCTCCATATTCCCCTGATTTACAATGACCCATCTTGAGCGTCTGCTGCTCACTCTCGCAATCATCTTTTGCAGCCTGGCAGCCGGCTGGTCGCTCCGGCGCCTGGGCGACACAGGAATACGCGCATTATCCCCCGCAAGGATTGACCACCTGCGCCACTGGCTGCAGACTGTCGCCATATTCATCCTCATTCCCCTTTCCGCAATGCTTTCACTCTGGGGCCTGCCGCAGCCTGAACCCGGACTGCTCGCCCTGCCCCTGCTTGGCCTGGCATCCTACATTTGCGGCGGCCTGCTCGCGCTCCTGGCAGCGCGCCTTCTAAAGCTCGACAGGCCGCAGACCGGCAGCTTTTTCTGCTGCGGCACATTCACAAATATCGGAGCCGTGGGCGGCCTTGTCTGCCTGCTCTTTCTTGGCGAAAATTCCATAGCCCTGGTTGCTCTCTACCGGCTTCTGGAAGAAATCTATTACTTCAGCATCGCTTTCCCGATAGCAAGGTGGTTTGGCCCTGACAACAGGAATCAGCGGCTGAATTTCCGCGCCTTCAGGCCAGGAGGAATGCTGATAGCGATAGTCTGCGCGCTGCTGCTGGGAATTGCCCTGAATTTGCTTGGGATTTATCGTCCGGCGCCCTGCAGTCCGATCGCATCCGCCAGCCTGCTGACAGCCACAATATTTTTTTTGTTTGCCATTGGATTAACGTTGCGCATTTCAAGAGTCTGGGGCTATATTCCGCAATCGCTGACAATGTGCGCGATTAAATTCGCAGGGCTTCCTCTTGTCATTATTCCGCTGGCCGCGCTGGCAGGCTATGGCACGTATGAATCAGGGCTGCCGCTCCGGACTGCCGCCATCCTCTGCTCCATGCCAGTGGCAATGACCGCGCTCGTGCCGCCGGCAATGTTCCGGCTTGATGTGGACCTTGCCAATAGCTGCTGGATAGTCACAACCTGCGGACTGGTACTGGCCTTGCCGCTCCTGATGCTGGCATTGCCATATCTCTAAACCAACTCCGGACCGCTATGGAGCGGTTCCTTTATAATAAGGGGAGAAATGCATGAATCGCAAATTTCGCTTCTGGCCAGCATTGCTTGCCATTTTCGCTTTAATTTTCTTCGGAACTGGCAACACCCGCGCCGAGGACTACAAGCAGGAATATAAACTGAGCGTTGTGCCCGGCGCCAGCTCCGGCTGGGGCAGAACAGCCACTTTCTTCGCTGACCGGGTTCGTGAAAAAACGGATGGCCGCATCAATATCAAGGTCTATCACAATAGCCAGCTGCTATCAGGAAAACAGACTTCCGAATTCCCCATGCTGCGCAATGGCGCAATTGATTTCGCGCTTGCCTCGACCATTAACTGGTCCCCGCAAATCAAGGAGCTCAACCTGCCTGCCCTGCCCTTTTTCATTGGCAGCCAGCCAGACCGCTACAAGGCAATGGATGCCATCCTGGCTGGCAAGTCCGGCCAGATGATGGCCGAGGCAGCCGAGAAAAAGGGCGTCAAGGTGCTTGGCTGGTCGGAGAACGGTTTCCGCGAGCTGACTACCAGCAAGGGCCCTGTGGCCAGCCCCGAAGACCTGAAGGGCATGAAAATCCGCGTTGTCGGCAGCCCGATCTTTATCGACACTTTCCGTGAACTGGGCGCTAATCCGGTCAATATGAACTGGAGCGAGGCAACGACAGGCTTTCAGCAGGGCGTTGTCGATGGCCAGGAAAATCCGACAAACGGCATCAATATTCCGCTCAAGATCTGGGAATACAACCAGAAGCACCATAGCGACTGGCATTATATCATTGATCCTTTGCTGATTGCCATAAACCCGCAAGTCTGGGAAAGCTTCAGCCCGGAAGACCAGAAATTGCTCATGGAATGCGCGGCCGAAGCCGAGCAGTTCGGCAAGGCCGCATCGCGCATTGGCATGGACAACGGCGAATCCAGGGCTTTTCTTGAAAAAGTTGGCCGTTTGCCGGAAGTTACGGACCCCTATGCCTTTATGGAAGAAAAAGGCATGATTGTTACAAAACCCACTCCCGAGCAATTGCAGAAATTCTATGAAGCCACCCGGAAAGTGCGCGACGAATGGACGCAAAAAATTGGTCCGGAGCTTGTAAGGGCAGCAGAGGAAGATATGGCTTCAGTCAACGGGAGCGCAGGCAATGCAGGCGCCAACTAGGATGTTCTGGTGGATCGGGCTGATTATCCTGGCGGCCGGCCTCTTTTTTGTCATTCTGGATGACGAGGACACCAGGACTCCGGAACAGGCTCCAGTAACTGCCCCGAAATAGCATAATTGTCCGGACGCCAGCCTGGCGTCCGGACCTTTTGCGTAAAAATCATGTTTCGCTTTCTTGACGCGCATTTTGAAGAGCTGCTTGGCTCCTTTTTGCTGGCGGTTATGGCCACTGTCGCTTTTCTGAATGTGATTGTGCGCTATTGCACATCTTTTTCCTTTGCATGGACCGAGGAGCTGACTGTCAATTTCTTCGTCTGGGTCACCCTGCTCGGCACGGCCCGCGCTTTCAGGGAAGGCACGCATCTGGCCATGAGCATCGTGTACAATTCCCTGCCAAAAAAGGGCCGGCTCTGCTGCTACCTGCTTGCCTGCGCAATCACGATCATCTTTTTTGGCAGCCTGATATATACAGGCAGCCTTGAGGTGCGGGACGAATACGAGCTGGAATCCATTTCGGAATCACTGGGCATTCCGGTCTGGTGGTACACAATCGCTACGCCGCTCTTTTCCCTCCTGATTATAATCCGCATGCTGCAGCGCGCGTGGCAGGATTTCCGGACCGGCAATTTTTAATCCGCGCACTGGACGCTGCCGCTCCAATGGCTGGTTAGTAACTTGGAATTTCTCTTTTTCAAAGACCCCGCCTTCTGGCTGATCATTCTCTTTCTCATTCCGCTAATTATGCGGGTGCCAATAGCGCTCAGCCTGGGTTTTTCCGCGCTGGCGGTCGTCTGGAAGTGGGATATGGGCATAGACATGCTCTCCTACAACTTCTTTGCGGGCATTGCCAAATTTCCGCTGCTCGCGATTCCCTTTTTCATCCTGGCCGGCTACATCATGGAGCGGGCCGGCATTGCCTCCCGCATTGTGCGCCTCATGGAGTCGCTCACAGGCGAGCTGACTGGCGGCCTGGCAATCGCCACTGTGGCTGTAGCCACATTCTGGGGCGCAGTCAGCGGCTCCGGGCCGGCCACTGTCGCCGCGCTTGGCCTCATTCTCATTCCAGGCATGGCAAAAGCCGGCTATGACAAAAGTTTCGCAGCAGCTACGGTTTCCGTAACCTCGGGCCTGGCCATAGTCATTCCGCCAAGCATCGCCTTCATTGTTTACGGCGGCATTGCCAATGTCTCGGTGCCGGCCCTCTTCGCAGGGGGATTTGTGCCCGGCATCGTGGTGGCGCTCTTCATAATGGCCGCAGTGCTGCTCATTTCCCGCAGGCATGGCTATCACGGCAAAAAAATGGAAATAACGCCTGCCAGGGCTTTCAGGGAAGCCTTCTGGGGGGTGATGACTCCGGTTGTCATTCTCGGGGGCATCTATGGGGGCATTTTCACGCCAACGGAAGCTGCCGCTGTNGCNGTATTCTACGGGCTGTTTGTAGGCATTTTCATTTATCGCACAATCAACAGCNTAAAGATGCTGGTCGAAATCTTTTCCGTAAGCATGAAAGCCACGGCGATTGTNATGATTGTGGTNACATGCGCNGGACTCTTTTCCTGGGTGGCCTCCACAGTCGGGCTGGTCGAAAAGGGCTCGGGCGCTCTGCTGGCAATATCGGACAATCCCTGGATCGTGCTCCTGATGATCAATGTCATCCTGCTTCTGGCTGGCATGCTTCTGGATGCCATCTCNATCTACTACGTATTTCTGCCCTTCATGCTGCCAATCATGGCCCATTTCCACTGGGATCCGGTCTGGTTCGGCATCATGATGACAGTGAATCTCGCTGTNGGCCAGGTAACTCCCCCGGTGGCTGTCAATCTCTATGTGGGAGCCAACATCAGCGGCCTGACAATGGANCAGATCAGCAAGGCGGCGCTGCCCCTGATTTTTGCCGCCCTGCTGGCCCTGATGGCNATCATAGCCTGCCCATGGCTAAGCACATTCATGCCCAAAATGCTGGGCCTTTATTGAGCTGGCCGAAGCATCGGCATTTTGCGAAAAGCAGGCAAGTTTAAGCCGAAAGAGCGGCTTGACGCTTCAAAAACAGCCACCTATGCTCAAGAAAACACGTACCAGGAGGACAGTATGAGAGCCATTTTATCAAGAAGNCAGTTTCTGGGCCTGTCCGGCGCGGCCCTTGGCGCCATGCTGCTGCCAGGCGGCGCCAGCCTGGCNGCCGGGCAGCCAGAACAGCCAAAGCCGCTGATTGTCTATTTCACGCGCTCCGGCCATACCAAATCGGTCGCGAATGACATTCACAAGAAAATGGGAGGCGACCTTGTCGAAATCGAAGTGGTCAATCCCTACCCTGCCGANTATCACGAAACAACCGAAGTCGCCAAAAAGGAACAGAAAGAAAATGCGAGGCCGCCAATAAAGACGCGCATTCCAAACCTGGACCAGTACGATGTGATCTTTCTGGGCTATCCCAACTGGTGGAGCAGCATGCCCATGCCGGTGTATACGTTTATCGAGGAGAACAAGCTGGATGGCAAGACCATCGCTCCTTTTGTAACACATGGCGGAGGCGGCCTCGGGCACAGCATTGAAGACCTGAAAAAACTCGCGCCACATTCGAAAATTCTGAAACCGCTGGCAGTGTCCGGCAATATTGCCGACAGGGCTGANCACGATGTGCTGAACTGGCTGGAAGGCCTTGGNCCCGCGCTGATTGAAACAACAACCGGAAACACCAAAATCTATCCGGATGGAGCCTACTAGCCTGGCATGAGCGCCTGTTTCCAGATTACTGGCGCTGATGGCCAGGCCCGCGCCGGCATCCTGACTACAGCGCATGGGACGATTGAAACGCCCATTTTCATGCCTGTGGGCACTGTNGGCTCNGTGAAAGCCATAGCGCCCGATGATCTTGCCGCCATCGGCGCCCCCATAATTCTCGGCAACACCTACCATCTTTTTCTGCGTCCAGGCCATGAGCTTGTGCGAAGGCGCGGCGGTTTGCACAAATTCGCCTCCTGGCCTGGCGCCATTCTTACTGACAGCGGCGGCTTTCAGATTTTCAGCCTCAAAACCCTGCGCAAGCTTACCCGCGAAGGAGTCGAGTTCCGCTCACACCTGAATGGAGCGAAATTCCTGTTCACGCCGGAAAATGTGATCGAAATCCAGCGCGCGCTCAATAGCGATATCATGATGGTNCTGGATGAATGCGCCCCCTATGGNGCCAGTCATGAGTACACCTCGGAATCCGTNGATCTTACGACTGGCTGGGCCCTGCGCTCCCGCCAGGCCTATCCNCCTGGCAGCGGGCCAAATCTGCTTTTTGGCATTACGCAGGGCGGCTTTTTCAGGGACACGCGCCTGCGCTCGCTTGAGCAGCTTGCAAGGCTNNATTTTGACGGCTATGCAATAGGCGGACTGTCCGTAGGGGAAAGCAAAAAGGAGCTGCATGAAATGCTGGCCTTCATGGGCCCCCGTCTGCCAGAGGCCAGTCCGCGCTACCTGATGGGCGTGGGCACGCCGCTGGACATCTGCCTTGGCATTGCCGCTGGCGTGGACATGTTTGACTGCGTATTGCCAACCCGCAATGCCCGCAATGGCACCCTTTACACTTCCCNCGGCAAGATCAATATCCGCAGGCGCGAATTTGCGGAAGATGAAAGCCCGCTGGATTCTTGCTGCGACTGTTACACCTGCCGCACCTTCACGCGCGCCTACTTGCGCCATCTCTACGCGAGCCAGGAACTGCTGGCTTTCCGGCTTAATTCCCTGCATAATTTGACATACTTCCTGAATCTGGTTAAGCAGGCCAGAAAGGCCATTCTGCGCGGNGAATACAGCGAATTTCTATGGCGGATCGCAAAACTCTACCCGGAGGAGGCCGAAAAAGCGGCCATTTTCTAGTTTTGCATGCCGCGGNANNNNCTGNCAATCCGACTCGCGGCATNGACGTTATTAAACTTNGGAANTANTTCCCGGNTCCATTCCAATGCTGGCAGATTCCATTTCCGGACTGAAAACCGGCTGGCTGGATGCCATGCTCGCAGTGCGCGGCCTATCCCGGGCGACTGCGCAAGCATACGGGGAGGATCTGAATCTTTTTCTGGGCTTCCTGCGCGAGCTGGATGAAAACGTCCCCCAAAAAGCTGATGAAGACCTGATTCTGCTTTATCTGGCGTGGCTCAGGGCTCGCGGCAATGCCACCTCGTCGCTTGCGCGCAGACTCACCAGCCTGCGCTCTTTTTTTGACTTCGCAGTTTCTGAAAAAGCNCTGCCTGAAAATCCGGCNGCCCTGCTNGACAATCCAAGATTGCCGCAATACCTGCCCGAAGTGCTGGAAAGGGCTGAAATGGAGCGCCTGCTTGCCATTCCCGACATGAAGAAACGCGGCGGCGTGCGCGACCGCTGCATTCTGGAGCTGCTTTACGCTGCCGGNCTGCGCGTTTCCGAACTTTGCAATCTGAAACTGCCAGATCTGGATCTGCAGGCTGGCGTGGCCCTGGTCTTCGGCAAGGGGGCAAAAGAGAGAATAACTCCGCTGCACTCGCTAATGCAGGGACTGCTTGAAGATTATATCGCGCATTGGCGCCCACTGTTTTCCCCAAAATCCAAATTCCTGTTCCTGAACCGGTCAGGAATGGGCCTGAGTCGCCAGTACATCTGGAAACTGGTCAAAAAATACGCGCTTCTGGCTGAAATCAACCGCGAGATATCGCCGCATACATTCAGGCATTCATTTGCCACACACCTTCTCGAAGGCGGAGCGGATTTGCGCAGCGTGCAGATTCTGCTGGGACACGCCAGCATCAATGCGACTGAAATCTACACCCATGTGCAAATGGAAAGATTGACGGCCATTCACCAGCAATTTCACCCGCGCAATCGCCTCCAGAAATGAAAACGCTCATTACCTGCCACGCCAATGCGGATTACGACGCTTTCGCAGCCATGCTGGCAGCGCGCCATATCTACAAGGCTGCCGACCTGCTCTTCCCTGGCACACAGGAAGCCGGACTGGCGAAAATTTTCGAATCGCTGCCAAAAGACCGTTACAACCTTGTCGAGCACGCAGATCTGGACTGGCAGGAATATGAACGCCTGGTAATTGTGGATACCAGGCAATCCAGCCGCGTGCGCCATATCGCGCCGCTGCTGGAGCGCGAAATCCCGACCGAAGCCTGGGATCATCATCCCGCGGCTTCGGATGACCTCCCGGTGGCAACCCTCCACTTTGCCAGATGCGGCGCTGTCACAAGCCTGCTCTGCGCCGAATTGCAGCGCACGGGCGTGAAACTGGACAGGGATGAAGCCACATTGCTTGGCCTTGGCATTTACGGCGACACAGGCTCATTTACCTATTCTTCAACTACGCCGGCTGATTTTCAGGCAGCCAGCTGGCTGCTCGAGCAGGGCATGGATGTGGCCGCGATAAATGACATGGCAAGCCATGAGCTCACAAGCATGCATGTCCAGGCGCTGAACAGCCTGCTTGAATCAGCGCGCGCCTATGAGTTCAATGAAATTCAGGTGGTGCTGGCGGATGCGTCAATGGAACACTATATGGGCGATTTTGCCAATCTGGCGCACAAGCTGATGGAGATGGAAAAATTCAACGTGCTCTTTGCAATCGGCGTTATGGGGGATCGCATTCAGGTTGTCGCCAGAAGCCACAATCCGGCCATCAACGTCGGGGAAATTTGCGCCGAGCTGGGCGGAGGCGGCCATAATTACGCAGCCTCGGCCTCCATCCGCTTCAAGTC
>JAAUYW010000012.1 GCA_014804915.1 Desulfovibrio sp.
GGCACTTTATGGCCACGGTAATCAATCATATAAGCCGTCAGAGGCCCCTGTGGACTATACTGACCCCCTCCATCAATATCGGCATATTGGCCGGGGGCCGGGTGTTGGCTAAACAGCATCGGACGTCCGTCCGCCCTGAAAGTGCCATCCGTATATACTGGATGGATATCTTCTTCTCTAATTGCGGGCGTATAAGGGTTGCCATCGAGCGTAACGAACCCCTGNGTTACAGTAACCTCTTTNCCATCCTNCCCGTAAAATACGGTTTCTGTCTTTGGCCTTGTTACAAGCGACTGATTCCCCACCCCCAGCGCGGCAGCAGTGCAATTCCCGACCTGAATATAATAATAGTCCTCCGCGCTGTCNTTNCCAGTGCCAAAATGAATCTTGAGCTGGCCTGTGGACTTNATNCCGGAGCCGTCNTGNGCTCCGGAGAGCGAGCCATCCAGCAGCTTGATGCCGTTAAAATCCGTAGCATTGGCAATGCGCGTGATNTCCGANGCCATTGCCTGGTANTCGGATTCNATCATCAGGCGCTGCGTGGAATCGTAAGTGCCAGTCGCGGCCTGCTCGGCCAGCTCCTTCATGCGAATCAGTTTTTCGTCAATAACGCCAAGCGCGCCGTCCGCAGTCTGAATGAGCGAGATCGCGTCATTGGCATTGCGCGCGCCCTGCTGCAAGGCTGCAATATCCGCCCTTTGCAATTCGCGGATCGCAAGCCCGGCCGCGTCATCGGCGGCGCTGTTCACGCGCAGNCCGGAGGAGAGGCGCTGNGTCGAGGTTGCCAGCCGGCCATANTGCGAATTAAGGTTGGCCGCCACGTTCGCGGCCATTAAGTTATTATTTATTACAAGAGACATTTTTTCCCCGTTAGGCGATTATGCCTCCTGCAATGCAAATTCCGTGCGCAAGGCAAAACGCGCCTTGAGCCGCGNCCTTANCTGCCAAACAGCCTGCCAAGCCAGCCTTTTTTGCCTGCGGAACGCACAGCCCAGCTGGTTTCGACATATGGCAAAAATTCGACAGCGCCCCATTTTTGCTTGAAAAAGCCNATCCCNGGATTGATGCCAAGGCCAAGGTTGATCTGNGAATGGCCAAGCGCGGCTGCGCGCTCAATCAGGGCCGAGAGCAAAAGATCGCTCGCTCCTGGCGGCGCGTCAGGACTCCGGCAGGCAAACATGTAAAACGCGCAGCCCAGGGCCGAATAATCGCCAATCGCAAAAGCTTTCAGGCNNCCGGCGGAATCTTCGGCTGAATACAGCTCCGCATTCTCCGCGCCTGCCAGATAATCGCCGANCCTCTGCAAGAGATATTCTGTGCCTGGCTCCAGCTTGCGGGCTGCGCAAAATTGCCTGGCAAGGCGGTCATGCGCATCTGTCCAGCCAGTTTGCCTGACAGACACATCGCGGCCTGCGCGCCTGAGCAGGCTGGCGAGCTTGCCTTTGGGCTGCGCAGCTGGCAACTCCAGCTTCCAGTAGGCATCACGCGCGATTTCGGCATGNGCNGGAGCGCAGGCCAGCGGCGCGGCCGAGAGCACGGTTATTTTCTCCAGGCCGGGCTTTTGCAGCAAANTCCGGACGGCATCTTCCGCCAGGNCAANGTTTTGCGGATCATTGAGCGGATAGCCGACAAGCACGGCCTGGCCTGCGGCATGATGATAAACGCAGGCGCCAGCCATTGCGCTTTCCAGCCCGGACACNGAGCGAACNTAGGGCAGAAGNTGATCCGGCGTGAGCGCGCTGGCTGTCACATGATCAAGATTATTCACCAGAAGACCTTTTCATCCGGGCGCGTGAGCCTGCGCCAGCGCAAATGCAGCCCGGCCTTGAGTCCGTAAGGGCGCTGGCGCACNGTNAAGCCATCTTCCACAAGCATGTGGCGCAAATTGACCAGATGCGCCGAGCCGACAAAAACCGCGCAATTGCCCTTTTCCAGCCAGGGGCGCATCCGCTCCCGGAAACGCTGGTCGCGCCTGCCGACAATGTGCTCGGTACGGGTTGGAAATTCCGCGCTTGAGCCCATCATTCTTTCCAGATCGCCAGTCAGATAGGCGGAAAGATTCAGGGCAGCGCGCTGCTTCCAGGTGTCGCAGGCGCGAAAAAACGCGAGAGCCCGCTCCACTGGCAGCGAGTCAAGCGATTCCAGCTGCTCGGCCAGGGATTCCATGGGAATGACCTGCCTGCCCATGTCATGGGCAATGCACCAGGCCTCCATATCCACAGACTGGCGCCAGCCCAGACGCTCCAGGTAGGTCGTCCAGAGCGTGAAAAAGGCGTACCAGGTCGCGCCATGCGAAAGCAGCCAGGGCACGTCAACGCGAGGCGCCCTGCTCATGCCCAGCAGTTTCGCCAGGCGTCCCTGCGGGCCATGCACCACGCGCTCCAGCGCCTGAACTTCGGCTGCGGCAAGCTGGTCAAGCATGGGCTTTTGCGGAATGCGCGCCTTGCCTGCCTCATCGACCTTGCGCATGAAATCCGCATCCAGCGAGCTTTCAAAAAGCACGGCATCAACCTTGCGGAACAAATGCCTGAACGAGCTTTCAAAACTGTGCAGAAAAAAATGGGCAGTGCCAGCCAGCCAGGAAACGCGGCCAGCTTTCTCCACCTGCCAGAGCATTGCAAATGGCCGCTGCTGGGGCTCATTTTGCAGAAATTGCCTGGCGGAAGGCTGTCCGCCCTGGCAAAATGCGCGAATCAGCAAACGGCTGACAGGCTCTTCGGCCGGGCGTTCCCAGCTGGCCATGACAAAGGGCCAGGAAGGCACAGCGCCCCATTTTTTCTTGAAGCGCAGAATGCCCCCGTTTACGCCCAGACCAAGATGAATGAAGCGCTTGCCCTGTTCGCGGGCAAGTTCAAGCATTTTTGAAAAAAGCAGGTCAGCCGCGTGGGGCGCGTAAAACTGCCGCGAATGGGCGCCGAGAATGTAGCTGACAAAATTGGCCGGCCCAAAATCCAGCAGCAGGGAGGCGACCAGATTGCCCCTTGCGTCAAGGGCGTCGAGCAGTCTGACATGCGGATTTTCCAGAGCCTGCGGGGTGCGGGCGTAAAGTTCGGCCACCCGCGAGTGCATTGCCGCGCCATTGCGCTGCAGGAACTCGGCCCAGAGCCTGCGATGGCCAGGGCCAAAACTGCCGCTTTCACGGATTTCCAGAATCCGGGCTGCCTTGCGAACCGGCCCCTGCAAGCGGGCGGGCACAGGCGCACTGGCTGAAAGCACATAAAAGCGGTCGGTTTCGAGAATGCGCGCAGGAACCTCCCCGGGCATCGCCTGGGCAATAGCATAAATACGGCTGGCGCCGGTCGCCGCGCAAGCGGAAGCGAGGGCTTTCGCAAAATCTGCGGAGTCAAACACGCCAGCCAGCGGATAGCCGATGGCCATCAGCCAGTCATCGGCATGATAAAAAAGATAATCGCCTATTTGCGCTGGCGCGCCGCCAGAGATGGCAGTAATCAGGGGCAGGGAGTGCTCGGGCACTTTCGCCTGGAGGGCGATTTGCGGCCAGTCCGGCTTTAGCGCGTTAGTAGCCAAGGGCTTTCAGAAGATAATGGGTTGCCATAAAGAAAATTATAACGAGCAGCAGGAAGCGCAGAATGTGCGGCGGCACATATTTCTGGCAGGCGGAACCGCAATACATCCCGAAAATGCCGCCCAGGCCGAGCAAAAGACCAAGGCCCCAGTCCGGCGCGGCCCAGGGATAGGCCCAGAGCCAGGAAAGCAGGCTGTAGAAGCCCACGCCAGCGATTGAGGTCAAAAAGGTGGCGAACAGGGAAGCGCCGGCAATGGCATAAACTGGCAGGCCGAAAAAGGAAACCAGAAAGGGAACCATGATCGCGCCGCCGCCAATGCCGTATATGCCGCCAATAATGCCAACCGCAAGGCTCAGGAGCATCAGCTTCAGGGAATTGACGCTATAGGCCTGATTTGCAAAACTGAAATCAAAGCCGGACAGCCCCTTGCTCAAGACCTTGCAGACGCCCATTTCCGCATTTGCCCTGGAGCTGCCTTTCTGAAGGAGAATGCGCAGGCCCAGATAAAGCAGGACAGCCGCCACAAAAAACAGGAACACGCGCGCAGTGGCGAGCACGGTAAGACGCAAAAGCGCTCCAATAAAAACGCCTGGCAATGTGCCTGCTGCGATAATCAGGGCCAGCGGGAGCAAAAGCCGGCCTTCGCGGGCATAGCGCCAGACGCCGGCCGGACAGGCCAGGATATTGAAAATCTGGTTGGTGGCGCTTACGCCAGGCAGGACATAGCCGAGAATGCTGATCTGATAGGGCAAGAGCAAAAACGCCCCGGAAATGCCGGACATTGAGCAAAAAAACGAAATGCCAAATGCCCAGGCAGGCGGCCAGGCCGGGGCGGCTTCAACGCCAGCTACAGGAAAATACATTGCCTGCTCCGGAAAAATTGGACGAAAGCAGGCTCTTAAGCTATAATTTCTCCGGCAAAGGCGCAATCAGTTTTTACGCGCGCTTTTGCAAAAACAGGGAGCCAGAATGCCCTTATACGAATTCTACTGCCAGAGTTGCGGCGCGGAATTTGAGGAGCTTGCCAGCCCGGAAGCTCCGTGCCCTGCCTGCCCTGCCTGCGGCGCCAAAAGCACGCAGCGCAAAATCAGCCTGCCAGGGCCGCTCAAAACCGGCGCATTCCCCTTTCCGCCAACCGGCCAGATTCATCCGCTGGCCAGCAAAATGGCCAGCGGTCCCGCCTGCGGCGGTCAGTGCGGCAAACGCTGACTGGCAGATTCGAATATATCGGGCCCAGAGGCCAGAGCCGCGATGGTGATATTGTCAAAAAACGAATTGGTCAGCGCATGAAAGCGGCGCCACATCTCGACTGTGGGGCAAGCGCCGCTGCGGGAACAAGGGCCGGCATTCGCCTCAAGGCAGGCTACTGGCGCAAGTGTGCCCTCGGTCAGGCGCAGCACCTCGCCTACGCGGCATTCGGCCGGATCCCTGGCCAGCCTGTAACCGCCCCCGCGCCCGGAGGCGCTGTCCACCAGGCCATGACGGGTGAGTAGAGCCATGATCCGCTCGAGATATTTCAGGGAAATGCCCTGTTCCTCTGCCAGCTCGGGCACGGGCACAAAACCGGCGTTTCCGTTTCTGGCCAGATAAACCAGCGCTCGCAGGGCATAGCGGCCACGTGTTGAAATCAGCATTGTCAACTGTCAAAAAGCTCTGTGGAGAGATAGCGCTCGCCGCCATCCGGCAGCAGGGCGACAATTGTCTTGCCAGCATTTTCAGGCTTTCTGGCAAGCTCCAGGGCAGCCCAGGCGGCAGCGCCTGACGAAATGCCAACCAGCAGTCCTGCCTGGCGAGCCAGCTTGCGCGCTGTTTCCATTGCAGCCGCGCTGGCGACCCTGATTACGTCATCATAAATTGCGGTATTCAGGGTTTGCGGCACAAAACCTGCGCCAATGCCCTGAATTTTATGTGGTCCGGGCTTGCCGCCGGAAAGCACGGGCGACTCCAGCGGCTCAACTGCCATAATTTTTACCTCGGGCTTGACGGATTTGAGATATTCGCCAACGCCGCTAATTGTGCCGCCAGTGCCTATGCCTGCCACAAAAATATCCACATTGCCAGCTGTGTCCGCAAAAATCTCCGGGCCGGTTGTTTCCAGATGCGCGCGGGGATTGGCCGGGTTGCTGAACTGGCCAGCCTGGATGCTGCCTGGAATTTGGGCGGCCAGTTCCGTGGCCCTGGCGATCGCGCCCTGCATTCCCTCCCTGCCGGGCGTGAGAACTATTTCCGCGCCGTAGGCAGCCATCAGCTTGCGCCGTTCAGCACTCATGGTTTCCGGCATTGTGGCTATGAAACGATAGCCTCGGCTGGCGGCGAGCGCCGCAAGGCCAATGCCTGTGTTGCCGGAGGTGGGCTCTATGATCACGCCGCCAGGTTTCAGCTGGCCGGAAGCCTCGGCGGCAGCCAGCATTGCCTTTGCTATCCTGTCCTTTACCGAACCGCCGGGATTGAGATATTCCAGCTTGAGCAGGACGCGAGCGGGCAGTCCGCCAGCTTCCAGCTCCAGCAAGGGCGTAGCGCCAATAAGGGCGCCTATGTCCTGAAAGATTTTTTCCGGCATTTTAACCCTCGCTGGCCGCGCTGAAGCCTTTTTCAAGATCAGCGATAATATCGTCAATATGCTCGGTGCCGATTGACAGGCGAATCGTATTGGGGCCAATGCCCTGTTCCTTCAGCTCCGCTTCAGTCAGCTGCGAATGGGTGGTTGTTGCCGGATGAATCACCAGGCTTTTGACATCCGCGACATTGGCGAGCAGGGAAAAGAGCTGCAAGGCATCGATAAACCTGTGCGCTTCGCGCTGCCCCCCCCTGATATCGAAAGTGAATATGCTGGCGCCGCCATGCGGAAAATAGCGCTTGTAAAGGTCGTGATTGGCATGATCAGGCAATGACGGATGGCTTACCTTCTCCACCTGCGGATGCCTTGCAAGATACTGGGCAACCCGTTCCGCATTCTGCGCATGGCGCTCAACTCGTAGCGAAAGGGTTTCTATACCCAGCAGGAGAATGAAGGCATTGAAAGGCGAAATGCAGGCGCCAAGATCGCGCAGCAGAATGGCGCGAATGTAGGTTGCAAAAGCGGCCCGGCCCGCTGCCTCCACAAAGGATACGCCATGATAGCTGGGATTGGGCGCGCTGATGGCCGGATAATTGCCGCTGGCCTTCCAGTCGAAATTGCCGGAATCGACAATTACGCCGCCAAGCGAAGTGCCGTGGCCGCCGAGAAACTTCGTTGCGGAATGGACAACAATGTCCGCGCCATGCTCTATTGGCCGCACCAGATAGGGAGTGCCAAAAGTATTGTCAATGACCAGGGGCAGGCCGTGGCTGTGGCTGATTTTGGCAATTGCCCCAATATCGGGGATGTCGCTATTGGGATTGCCCAGGGTTTCAATAAAGATGGCCCGGGTATTCGGCTGGATCGCTTTCTCCACTTCCTCATGATTGTGGATATCCACAAAAGTGGCGGTAATGCCATAACGCGGCAGGGTGTGTGCCAGCAAATTGTACGTGCCGCCGTAGATAGTCTTCTGCGCCACAATATGCTCTCCGGCTCCTGCCAGCGCCTGGATTACGTAATCAACAGCTGCCGCGCCAGAGGCGACTGCAAGGGCTGCCACGCCGCCCTCAAGGGCTGCCACGCGCTTTTCAAGCGCCTCCTGGGTTGAATTGGTCAGGCGTCCGTAGATATTGCCCGCATCCCGCAGGGCAAAACGATCAGCGGCATGGGCGGCATTATGAAACACATAGCTGGTAGTCTGGTAAATGGGCACAGCGCGGGCGTCTGTGGCAGGATCAGGCGTTTCCTGGCCCGCATGCACTTGCAGGGTTTCAAATTTGTAATCGCTCATCGTTTTCCTCCCTGGTGGAATTGCTGGCCAATGATTACCATACCGGACAGGTATGTCAATCGGATTGGAACGCCAGAAATTTTTGCCTTCCAGAATGCCTTTACTTCCCTGGGCCACGCGGCTAAATTCTGTTTGAATGTAAAAACCCTGTTGCGCTTCCGATGCCATGTCTGACACGTTGTACGTTTGCATAAGCCTTGATGTCGAGGAGGAAGGCCTGTTTTCAGGCCATTATGCCAGCCGCAATCCGCCTTTGACGAACATTCCGCTTCTGGCGCAGCTCGCGCCCCTGCTCCATGAGCTTGATTTCAGACTTACCTTTTTCTGCGATTACGCGGTATTTGCTGATTCTGGCGCCTGGGCTGCAGTGAGCAGGCTGGCGGAATCGCAAAAGGTGGAGATTGGCGCCCATCTCCATCACTGGAGTACGCCGCCCTTCTCTGCCAACGGCAGCGGCGAGCCTCTCCGCACCCACCTGCTCCCGCCGCGCTTGCTGCGTGAGCGCCTGGAAAACCTGCTCGAAAAAGGAAAGGAACGGGCCGGTCACCCGCTTGCCAGCTTCAGAATGGGCCGCTGGGATCTCAGGCGCCAGCTATTGCCCCTGCTTGCGGAGCACGGCATCAAGGTCGATAGCTCGATCTGTCCACTGCGGGCATTCAAAAACGGCCCCAGCCATTTTCTTGCGCCTGCGGAGCCTTACTGGGTAGGGACGCCCGCTGGCAGGATTCTGGAAGCCCCGATCACGCAAATTCCCATTTTTAGCGGGCTGGAACGCATCTGGATGCGGCTTTGGACCAAAAGGCAGGCATATCTGGACTCGTGGCATTTCTTTGGCGCGCTGAGCGCAAATCCGGTATGGCATTCCCTGCCAGTCATGAAAATGGCTGCAAGACGCCATTTCGCCCGTGGCGGACGCGTGCTCAATTTCTTCTGGCATTCATCAGAGCTATTGCCAGGCGCCTCGCCAAATATCCCGGATCAGCAACACGCCGCGCGCCTGCTTCAGAAAATTTTCACTTTCTGCAAATGGCTGCGGCTGAATTTCAAAATTCAGCCGCTTACTGCAAGTGAAATTGCCGCGCTGCCAATTGCGGCGCGGTTCCCGCAATTGCCCGAGCCAGCGGATGGGGACTGGTAGCGGCAGAATTTTTATAGATACGGGGAAAAAACCCAGACTGCGGCATTGCGCAACCGCGCTGGCAGGGACAAGGTCTGGAGTTCTTTCAATGTGACTTCGCGTCCTTTTGCCAGGGTGGAGAGCATGAAAGCCGCAAGGCGGTCGTGGAACGCCTTGTCATATATCTCCATGTCCAGTTCAAAATTGAGCAGCAGGGAGCGCGAATCCATATTGGCTGAACCAACCAGGCTGTAGAAGCCATCCACTGCCAGAAGCTTGGTGTGGGCAAAGGGAGGAGCCTGGTGCCAAACGCGCACACCTGCCTGGAGCAATTCCGGCAGTATCCTCTCTATGCCCCAGCTCATGAAAGCGAGATTGTTGTGGCCGGGCAGGATAATGCGCACATCCACGCCGCGCTGCCCTGCGGAGCGCAATGCGGCCATCAGGCGCGATGGGGGCAGAAAATATGGCGTCATGATTGTTACTGTCTTGTGGGCCATATTGACTGCGCCGCAAATGATATCATAAAGGGCGTCGGCGTCGTCGCCAGGACCATCGATCACGACGCGGCAGGCGCATGTGCCCTGTCCTGCTTCCGCAAGTGGAGGCAGGGGAGTGAATTCGCCGGTGCAGAAGCTCCAGTTGAGCAGAAACGCGCGCCTGAGCTCGCTGACTATCGGCCCCTCGCAGCGAAACTGCACATCCTGAATTCTGCCTTTTTCTGGCTTGTCCAGCTTGATCAGGTTGCCATCAGAGATATTCATGCCGCCGGTAAAGGCGATATTGTCACAGACCAGGATTTTGCGATGGCTGCGCAAATTGATGCCCAGATTCGGCGGAAAAAGGGTTAGGGGCCGAAAGCGCGTGGTTCTCACCCCTAACCTGGCCAAAATCTCCACAGGCTTGCGCCAGGAATAGAGACTCCCCACTCCGTCCACTAGCACGCGCACATCCACGCCGCGCTTGTGGGCATTGTCCAGCGCAGTAATGAATTTTTTAGCGGCCACCCCATAATTGAAAATATAGGTACCCAGAAAAACATGGTTTCTGGCTGCATCTATTGCCTCCAGCATGGCCGGATAAGCCTCATCGCCATTATGGAGCGGAGTGATGCTGTTGCCGCCGCAAAGGGGAAGTCCGGAAAGGGCGCGGGAAAGCTTATCCAGATCGCGGGCTTCCGGAGTGGGCAGCACGGTATCCTTGAGCCGGTCTTCGACCTGGGCATAGCGGCCGGAAATATCGGAATAGCGGCGCATTATCTTTTCGGCGCGGCTTTGCGCGCGGCCAATTCCGAAAATCAGGTAGATAACAAGCCCGGCCACAGGCAGAAATATCAGGGCTGCTGTCCAGCCCAGGGCTGCCCGGGGATCGCGTTTGGTCAAAAGCGCGTTTCCTGCAGCCACCAGTGAAAGCAAATGCGCTGTTGCCAGCGCAATTATGTCCAGGGTAGTCAGGGTCAAGACTAATCTTCCCGCCGCACCGCCAGAAGATCTGTGCCGGTATTACGCAATACCCGCTCTGTAGTGGAGCCCAGCAGAAAGTCCTTGAGATCTTCACGGCCATCTGTGAACATCACGATAAGATCCGCCTTCTCCTCGTCTGCGATGCGCACAATGGTCTCGGCTACAGTGCCAGCCTCGATGCAAGTGCGAAAATGGACTTTGGCATTCTCCAGCTGCTCGATAATTGGCGTTACCACAAGCATGCCCTGGGCGCGGTTTTCGCGTTCAAGCTCCTGACGGTTTTCCCCGCCCACAGTCTGGGGAATCGGCTCGGTGACGTGCAAAAGGATGATGATGCCATCACAAACCTGAAGCGCTTTCTTCAAGGCGATATGTGCGCGCTGGCCACGATTTTCGCCGCTTACCGGCAGCAATACACGTTTATACATTGGGCCTCCTTCCTGGCCGGCTGACCGGCCTGGTTATGCAGTCCATAATTAGCGCGCCTCGCAGGCATTCCCTTCAGCCGCATCCGCCCGCAGACTAGCAAGCAGGGCTCCTGGCACAGCCTTGCCGCAAAAAATTTCTTCCCTGGTCGCGGCAAGCGCCTGGGGCAGCACTTCGTCCACGTGTTCAACAAAAACGATTTCAAGATCTTTCAGTGCCTCGCGCGGGACATCCAGGAGATCTTTTTCATTGTCCCTGGGAATGAGCACCTTGCGAATGCCGCTTCTGCGGCTGGCAAGCAGTTTTTCCCGCAGCCCGCCAATGGGCAGCACGCGGCCGCGCAGGGAAATCTCGCCAGTCATGGCGACATCGTTGCGCACCGGTATGCCAAGCAGCGCCGAGGCAATGGAAGTGGCGAGCGTGATGCCCGCGCTGGGCCCATCCTTTGGAGTTGAGCCTGCCGGCACATGCACATGGATATCGATTTTGCGATAGAAATCAGGACTAAGGCCGAGCATCGCAGCGCGGGAGCGCACCCATGAAAGCGCGGCTTTTGCCGATTCCGTCATTACCTCGCCAAGCTGGCCGGTTGTAACCACATGCCCGCTTCCGCTCATGATGCTGGTTTCCACGAGCAGGATCTCCCCGCCGCGCTGGTTGTAGGCCATTCCCGCGCACACCCCGACCCTTGGCGCTGTCTCGCGCTCTTCATGCCGGTATTTTTGCCGCCCCAGAAAAGCCTCGAGATTCTGCGCGGTAACATTGGAGCGCGTTTCCTCCTTGCCTGATTCCACCAGCCTGATGGCGGTCTTCCTGCACAGGGCGGCAATCTCGCGCTCCAGGTTGCGCACGCCGGACTCCCGCGTGTAATTGCGGATTATGGTGAGCAGGGCCTTGTCGGAAACATGGAGGCTGTTGGGCTTGAGCGCATGCTCTTCCAGCTGCCTGGGCAGCAGAAACTTGCGCGCGATCTGTTTTTTTTCTGTTTCAAGATAGCTTGGCAGCTCGATGATTTCCATGCGGTCAAGCAGTGGCGGCGGGATTGTGTGCAGGGAATTGGCTGTGGTTATGAAAAAGATCTTGGAGAGGTCATAATCCAGATCAAGATAATGATCCATGAAGGCATTGTTCTGTTCGGGATCGAGCACTTCAAGCAATGCGGCAGCCGGATCGCCGCGATAATCCGAGGCAAGCTTGTCGATCTCGTCCAGGCAAAACAGGGGATTGCTGGACTGAACACGTTTTAGCGACTGGATGATCTTGCCTGGCATTGCGCCAACATATGTGCGCCTGTGGCCGCGGATTTCCGCCTCGTCCCTCACGCCGCCCAGCGACAGCCTCACAAACTCGCGGCCTGTCGCATTGGCTACTGAACGCGCGAGGGAGGTCTTGCCTACGCCCGGCGGTCCCACAAAGCAGAGGATGGGGCCTTTCAGCCCATTGGAAAGCTTTTGGACAGCCAGATATTCAAGGATGCGTTCCTTCGCTTTTTCAAGCCCGTAATGTTCGCTATCCAGGATATGGCGCGCGCGCCTGATATCAATATCAATTTCCTTGTGCCTGTTCCAGGGAAGATCCAGAATCCAGTCAATATAATTGCGCGCTACCGCATATTCCGAAGTGGCCGGCTGCATGGTTCGCAGCTTGCGCACTTCGGCAAGAGCCTTGTCATGGGCCTCCGGAGTTAGCGGCGAACTGTTGATTCTTGCCTCAAGCTGCGAGGTTTCCGCCTGCGGGTCATCCTCGCGCCCCATTTCGCGATTTATGGCCTTGATTTGCTCGGTGAGATAGTAATCCCTCTGATTGCGCTCCATTTGCATCCGCACGCGGTTCTTGATTCTTTTTTCCACCGAATGCAGGGCAAGCTCGGTTTCCAGCAGCTCGTACGCGCGTTCCAGCCGCTCGGACACATCGGTAATTTCCAGAACTTCCAGTTTTTTGCGGTAATCTGCCTTGAGATGGGGAATTATGGCGTCGGCCAGCGCGCCTGGCTCACGGTTTGCCATGATGGACAGCAGGAGTTCCTGTGACAATTTGGTATTTACCTTCCCGTATTCCTCCAGAGTCTGGCGCACAGCGGAAATTACCGCATCCTTCTCTTCCGGCCGCGAGCATTCCTCATTGAGGCGCCTTACTCCTGCCACCATGAAGGGCCCAACATCGCGCAAGACTTCCCAGCGGGCGCGGTATATACCCTCAAACAGGGCTTTGACATTGCCATCAGGCAGCGTCAGCGCCTGCAGAACCTTGCACACCACGCCAGTGCGGTAGAGCCCCTCGGCATCGGGCTTTTCCGCGTCAGTTTCTTTCTGGGTGACCAGGAAAATCTGTTTTAAAGCTGCGGAATTTGCTGACTCAATGGCCGCAATAGAGGATGGGCGCCCCACAAAAAGGGGCGTTATTGAACGCGGAAAGACCACCACTTCCCTGAGCGGCATCAGTGGAAATTCCGCCAGGGGAGCTGACGGCGTCTTTTCCGGCATCTTTCTTCTCCCTGGCTCAGGAAGCTTTCTGTTTCTTTTTTGCTGCCCCTGAATCCTTGTAAATCAGGATGGGCTCCTTGCCCTTTTCAATTACAGAGCGATTGATCAGACACTCTTTTACATCCGGCATTGAAGGGAGCTTGAACATTATGTCGAGCATGATTTTTTCCATCACGTTCCTCAGTCCGCGCGCGCCTGTCTTGCGCTCGATGGCCTGGGCCGCTATCGCTTTCAATGCGTGGGAAGTAAAGCGCAGATTTACATTGTCCAGATCAAACAGCTTCTGGTACTGCTTTACAAGCGCGTTCTTGGGCTCTGTAAGAATGCGGACAAGATCTGCCTCATCCAGATCATCAACATGCGTGATAATCGGAATACGGCCCACAAATTCGGGAATCAGGCCAAATTTCACAAGATCCTGGGGGTGGATTTTTTCCAGCAGCTCGCCCAGGGGCATTTCCTTCGTGGAACGCACATTCGCGCCAAAGCCCATTGCGGCGCCGCTTACCCGCGACTCCACAATTTTATCAAGACCCACAAACGCGCCGCCGACTATGAACAGGATATTCGAAGTATTCAGCCGGATAAATTCCTGCTGCGGATGTTTGCGGCCACCCTTGGGCGGTATGTTTGCCTCGGTGCCCTCTATGATCTTCAAAAGCGCCTGCTGCACGCCCTCGCCAGATACATCTCTGGTGATGGAGGGCCCATCGCCCTTGCGGGAGATTTTATCAATTTCATCAATATAGATGATGCCCTTGCTTGCCGCTTCCAGATCATAATCGGCATTTTGCAGCAGCTGCACGAGAATATTCTCCACATCCTCGCCAACATAGCCCGCTTCTGTGAGCGTGGTGGCATCCGCTATGGCAAAGGGCACGCGAAGCACTTTTGCCAAAGTCTTGGCAAGCAGCGTTTTGCCGCTCCCTGACGGCCCAACCAGCAGGATATTGCTCTTCTCAAGCTCCACATCCCTGCCAAGCGCATCAGCATAAAACACGCGCTTGTAGTGATTATGCACTGCTACCGAAAGAATTTTCTTGGCCTCGTTCTGGCCAATCACATATTCATCCAGCTTGGCCTTGATCTCCTGGGGAGCCAGCAGACGATCCTCTTCTGGCGCGTTATCCATCATGTCGCGGGCA
>JAAUYW010000013.1 GCA_014804915.1 Desulfovibrio sp.
CTGCTTCGCAATCTGGACCTACTGCCTCATGCGCCTTGGCGCTGCCCGCGCCTCCGCCTACATTTACCTCGTGCCTGTGGTAACTGTCATCGCTGCCTCCCTCTGGCTCAATGAAAAACCAGGCCCCTGGGCAGTCCTCGGCATTGTCCTGACTATCCTCGGGCTGCTCCTCTCCGAATACCGGCACAAGCAGGGTTAGCCAGCTGTCCAAATTATATACAGGCAAAATCTGGCTGTATGAATTTTAGCCACCTGCCTCTGCCCGCAGCTACCGTTTTATTGGTTTCTCTCCTGGCACAATGATTGCAATATTCAGGATAATCAGGCCGCCATGCCTGCAAACGCCTACCAGGGAGATGACAATGAGATTTATAGCAAGCCTGATTTTGGCATGTTGCTTCGCTTCTCCCGCTTTTGCAGGCCAGGAATTCTGCCAGATCGCAAATCCGGCCAGCTGCGTAGGCCATGCCGAGGCCCAGCCAAACTCCGGCCCGGCGCCTGATATGATTGCAAACCAGGCAAGCCGCCAAAACCGAATCAGCCATCCGGACGCGGCGCCCAGATCCGGCTATGGCGAGTTCGCGTTTCTGGATCTGGAGCTTTCAAATCCTGAAACCCCTGCCAACCCGAGATAGACCTCCTTCCAAANCTCCTCCCTCCCTTAAATTGCCAGGGGCTCCCGCATNCGCGAGAGCCCTGTTTTTTGGCGCAATTTGAAAGCGAGNGAAGATGCCTAATTGCCGTTCATATAGAGATTGGACGCCTCCTGGCGGCCGGCCTCTATTTCCATCAGCATGGGCTGCGCCGCTTCATTGGTCATTATGCCGTCCTTGATGTCCTTCTGGATTTCAGCGAACTTTTTATTGTAGCATTGCAGGGACATTGTCGCAGCGGCCTGGTTGAAGGGCAGAGCCTGGATGTCCTCCGAAGTCTGCTGCTGCCATTGCGCCATCAGGCGGTTTTTNTCGGGCAAATTGTCATCGCTTGCGCCATATACGCCGCCGGCGACTGTGCCTCCGGCNGCGCCAATGGCCGCGCCAGACACAATATTCAGGGGATCGCCAGTGAAAAGGGCCGAAACAGCGCCGCCAACGGCGCCAGCCAGTGTGCCTGCCAGAAAGCCCTTGCCNGCGCCAATNCCAATATCCCGGGCTTTGGAATCAAGCCTGCCGGCATCCTGAAGCGGCTTGTAGCATTCCGGAAAAAAGAGCGGCCGNCTGGAATCGCCNAGATTGTTCTGGCTGCANCCAGCCAGAAAAAAGATCATCACNACAAGCAGCGCCCGGTATTTCATCCATGCCTCCTTTGACGTTCCATCGCCTTGCTCTCCTNCGCANAAGCCACATTGCAAAGCCACGCAAANTTTAAATAACGCNTTTCAATCATAACGCCGGCAAGCAGTTTTTGAAAGAACTTTCTCCGGAACGCATGCGGCCTGANGCGCCCGGAAGTAAAATTTTCTTACCTCTCGACTTTACAGAATTCATGCCCATTCTAAATGGGGGGCATTGGCCAGCTNNCTGTACACTTNAGCCGCCATGCCATAATATACGCAGAAACCCGAAAGCTGTTAGCCAATCACAACCTCAACCCATTTTCAGGTAATAATATGAAATATCTGCTGCCAGTCCTCCTGATTCTGCCCCTTGCCGCNTGCGCGCCCCGCCATGAGCCAGCCCCTGTCTCCTGCGCTGGCTCCATTCCGCTGGTGAGCGCCGATTATGTCGCNCCGGCTCCCANGCCTGTCGCGCCGCAGGTCGCCAAAAAGCCGGTTTACCGCAAAAAACGCGCCACATATAGGCGCGCGACGCCGCGCAAGACAGCGACTGTAGCCGCAAAAAAAACAGCGCGCAAAAAACAGCAGCCCAGACAGCAGGCGCAAGTCGTGACTCCCCCAATTCCATTGCCTGTAACGCCGGTTGAGCCCGTTTTCACCAACGAGGCCGCCACGCACGTCTACACGCCGCGCCTGCAATAGGCTTGCAAGCCAGATATCTGCAAAGGCCCCGGACTGGAAGCAATCCGGGGCCTTTTTTATCCAGGCTCTAATGTCTTTTACAGTTCGCGCCGAACAGAAGGCAGGAGCATGCCATGAAATGGATCACNCATCAGGCTGGCGCGGCCCTGGGCGCGCTGACGCTGGCNTTGCCCCTGCCAGCTGTTATCGCCGCTGTCGCAGGCGCCATNGGCCCGGATATAATTGACCAGAAAATCAGCGCTCTCGCCAGTTCGAAAAAAAAGAGGCAGANACTCTTCAACAAGATCCATCGCGGCTCAAGCCACTGGTTCGGCTGGTGGCTGGCCCTGTTTCTGGCTGCCATCGCCTCNCCCCTGCCGCCACTGCTGCGCGACGCAGGCATTGGCCTGGCCATTGGCCTGCTCAGCCATATCATTCTGGACCTGCTCACNCCGCATGGCGTGCCGCTCTTGCCATTCACGCAAAAATTTCGCGTCGCCCTGCCCATCTGCTCAACTGGCAAGGCCGGAGAATACATATTCCTGTTCGCGCTGCTGACCCTGGGAGCAATCTTCCTTCAGGACGCGCTCTGGCAGTCCCTGGCCAGCGTAATCGCGTATTGACGCCNTNCGCNGCTGGCCGCCCGGATTATTTCCAGTCGTCAAAAAGGTCGGGATTCTCGCGAATAAGCGATTCCGCAAGCTTGCGGGAATCAATTTCGTAAGCGCCGCTTTCAATCTGCGCGCGGATAGCCTCCACGCGGTCGCGCCGGATATCAGGCGCATTATGCGCGGCATTCAGGGCTTCCGTGAGCAGAATGCTGGCATGATCCAGATCGCTGGCGCGGCTGTCTTCAGGAAGCGCGGCCCCGGCATTCAGCGGGTTCGCCNCCTGGCAGGCCTGATGACGATTTACGGAAGTTGAGCAAATATTCATCTCTTTTTCCTTCAGGCTAGATGCGGGTGTTGATGCCCGCATGATTTTCAAACAATCCCTCGGCGACCTTCGCGCCTGTAATCCTGCGCAAGGTTTCCCTTGCCCTTGTCTGTTCTTCCGTATCCAGATGCCGCAGCCCGTTTTCCTCGCGCACCGCTATCCGCATTGTGCCGCCAGGCGGATAGGTGAATTCCACCCTGCGCCCCAGCGCCTGGGAAAGCTCTTCGCGAATCTCTTCCACTATGGCCGGATGCGCGTCCGGATAAAACAGCAGCTCCATGTAAAGCGCTTCCGCTATCTGCGTAGCCCTTGCGGCCCGGTTTGGGCCAGGATCAGGATCATCAGGATCCAGCCCGGCTTCAAGCCGCCTCCTTACCCGAAATTTTGCAAGCCTTCTCGCATTTATCAATTGCCGCTCATAGCTATTTAGCATCAGCTTGAGCCGGGTTTGCTGAAAATCAGGCATGGCGACCTTCCATAATCTGTTTTACGGCTTTTTTTTGTCTAACTTTAGACTTTATTTATCTTTTTTAACATTAATCGCCAGACAGGCACAACCTGTTGAACTTGTTGACTCAATCGTGATTGCGCGCCAATGCCATCCACACTGCGCAAATATTCAGCAAGCCCAGCACAACGAGATTCACGCGCATGGATTGCATGAATCCTGGCAATGTGGCAATGCTGACAGGCTCGGAGCCAAGGAAAAAGGCGAGCGAGGCCGTAGTCAGGCACATGCTGACAAGCTGGCCGGCCGTGCGGGCTGCGCCAGTCAGGCCCGAGGCCTGGCCAATATTTTCCCTGCCTGCGCTCTCAAGCAAAATCGCGGTATTGGAAAGCGAAAAAATGCTGATGCCTGCGCCAAGCAGGCCCTGAATGACAAAAACAAGGCCCAGCGGCGATGCCGGCGTAAGGAACGCGGCGACAAGCAGGCCTGCGCCGCACAGCGCGGCGCCCAGGGCGCAGACCAGGCCCGTTGGCCAGATATTGCACAGGCGCGTTGCCAAAGGCGTGGCCGCCAGCTGCATGAGCGGCTGAAACGCGAGTATGAAGCCCGTGATTTTCACGCTCATGCCATGCGCGATCTGGATGAAAAAGCTGAAATAGAAGACCAGGCCAAAAAAGGAGGCATAGTTGACGAGCGCGGCCAGGCAGGAAAGCAAAAGCACGCGGCTGGAAGCAAGCAATCTGAAATTCAGCACCGGAAAAACATTGTGATTTTCATGCCTCCGGAAAAAGACCAGGGTCAGCCCGCAAAGGCAGAATGCCGAAATCCCGATTGCGGGCCTGTCTGCCGCCGAAGCGGAGCCGAGAATGAGCATTGACATGGCGACTGCATAGTAACAGGCTCCTGCCCAGTCAAAGGGCTTTTCCCTGGCCGGGCGCCATTCAACCCGCGAGGCCGTGCGCATCAGGGAGCCGACAAGCAGACTCGCGCAGGCATTCAGCCAGAACAGCCAGCGCCAGCCGATGGCTCCGGCAATCAGGCCCGCGACCGGCGGCCCGCAGGCTATGCCAGAGTACACTGCCGCTCCGCTCAGGCCAAGATAGGCCGCCCTGCGCTCCGGCCCGGCGGCAGCCGCGAGCAGGGCCAGCCCGGCCGCGCTGAGCATGGCCCCGCCAATGCCCTGGCAGAGGCGAAAGAACAGAAAGACGTAAACCAGGCTACAGAAGCCGGCGCAAAGGCTGGCCAGACAGAAAATGATCGCGCCAAGAATGAAAATGCGGCGGTGGCCGCAGATGTCGCCGAGACTGCCGCTTGTGAGCTGGAAAATCGCCAGCCCCAGGGAATAGACCCCGCTTACCAGGCCAAGCTGCGCTGCGCTTGCCTCAAGGCTTGCGCCTATTTCCGGCAAAACCGCGTTGACGCCGGCAGCCATGAGGGGAGTGGTGAAAAGGGAGAGGCAAATGGCGAAAAGGAGGGGATAATGGGCCCTTTCAACCGCCATCTAGCCCGCGCCCCCGAGCCCGCATTCACAAATCAGCCTTTTGCTCAATCCGCTTCTGTTTAATGTGTAAAGATGGATGCCTGGCGCGCCTGCGGCAAGCAGCTGGCGAATTTGCCTGGCAGCGTACCTGAAGCCGGCTTCGCGCACAGCCTCCACGCCGCCTTTCGCCTGCGCATCCTCCAGCTCCAGAAAGAATTTGCCCGGAATATTCGCGCCGCACATGGAAAGCACGCGCTTTACGGATTCAAGACTCTGGATGGGCAGGATGCCGGGCACTACGGGCGCGTCAATGCCTTTCTGGTGCAGGGAGCGCACGAGCTCGACATATTCGCGCGGATCAAAAAAAACCTGGGTAATCGCGAAATCCGCGCCAGCGGCCAGCTTTTCAGCCGTATGGCGCCTGTCTTCCTCAAAAGAGGCAGCCTCCGGGTGCGGAGCCGGATAGGCTGCGACGCCAATGCCCAGATCCGGAAATTGCGGCCTGGCAAATCTGACCAGATCGGCCGCATGGCGAAATTCGCCCTGCTCCCAGCTCCATTGGCCATCCTTTGGCGGATCGCCGCGCAAGGCGAGGATATTGTTGACGCCATTTGCCTGGAGCCCGGATACGAATTTGCGGATTTCAGCCGCCGTGGCGCCTACGCAGGTGAGATGGGCCATCACATCCAGCCCGCGCCTTGCCAGCTCCGCAGTAACGCGCAATGTGTTCTGGCGCCTGGCGCCGCCAGCGCCATAGGTAACAGACGCATAGAGCGGCTTCAGGGCGGCAAGCTCGTCAGCAATGGCAAAAAACTCCCCCAGCTGCGCCTCGCTCGCAGGAGGAAAGAATTCCAGGGAAAAAAACGGCTTGTCCGAAGCGCGAATCAGATCGCCAATGCGCATTTGTCAATCTCCAGGCTAAATGAAATTGCCAGCCCAAATGAAGCAGGCACGGAAATTAAATTCCGCGCAAAATTATTATACAGGAACAAGAAACCTTATCTTACGAGTCAAAAAATCTCTTCTACATTCCTTCTTAGCAGCCAAAGCGCCAAAGAATTATCTAAAAAACGCTTAAAAAGAAACTTTTCATAAAAAATGGCCGCCCGCTCATTTTTGGCATCCACAAGAAAAACAGCCCATGCCAACTCATTTTTCAAGGCTCGCCGCATGGCATCCAGAACCAGCAGACTGCCGATATGTTTCCCTTGTTTAGAAACTTCTACTGCTAGCCGCCCAATACGAACTGCGGGAACAGATGGATAACGCGGCATCTTACGCGCCGTTTCTACTGGCAATGATGAAATAA
>JAAUYW010000014.1 GCA_014804915.1 Desulfovibrio sp.
CTGCCTGTGCTGTGCCCACGGGCCTGCGAGGACATGCAGTACGACTTGCCGGACATTGGCGATCAGGTTTTGTGCCTCTTTCTGCCCTATGGGCTTGAGCAGGGTTTTGTCATCGGCGCGATGTACGGAAAAAAGGCTCCCCCAGTGCAGTCTGGCGACAAGTGGCATCGGGTTTTCAAGGACGGCACTACGCTCGAATACGACCGCGCTGAACACAAGCTGACAGCCAATGTCCAGGGCGATGTCGAGCTCGTTGCCACAGGCAATGTGACCATGCAGGCGCAAGGGCCGATAAGCGCGAGCTCGCAGGACAGCATCACTGCCCAGGCGCCCAGGGTTCAAATCAGCGGCACAAGCGGCAACATGGAAATGCAAAGCGGCGATGTCAGGGCAAGCTCAATCTCGCTTGTCCATCATGTTCACACCTGTCCGGCCTGTGGCGCGGACACCAGCCCTCCGCATTAATCGGATAATGTCATGCAGGGTTTATACGGCGTATTTCCATTTACGGTTTCAGACAGCGAAGTCTGCACTTTCCGCGACCTGAAGCGCAGCCGCGAGCTTGTCTATGCCGAGCATAAGGCTCTGGATGGACTTTCGCGCCTGCAGCACACTGGCCGCAATCTGGATACAGTCAGTTTCAATGTCCAGATTGTGCCTCTGGGCGTCACTTCCACAGTGGAGCTGCGGCTTCGCGCCCTGGAGACTTTAAGTCTTTTGGGAACTGAACTGCCGCTTGTCATCGGCCTCAAATATTACGGCATGTTCTGCCTCAAATCCTGTGAAATCCTGCGCAAGACAATCCATTATGGCGTCTGTCTGGCTGCCGACGTCAGTCTCAATCTACAGGAATACAACTGATGCAAAATATCTTTGAAGTGGATATGCGCAAGAAACAGGGCATCCGCATAGGCGCGACTGGCCTTGACGGGCTGGAGCAGGAGATCCGGATGCTGCTTGCCACCCGCAAGGGCTCCTTGCCTCTGGACAGGGATTATGGCCTGACCTGGGAATATGTGGATCTGCCCATGCCCGAGGCCATGCCCTACATGATCAGTGAAATCGCAGTCCAGCTGGAAAAATATGTGCCGCGCATAAAAGTGCGCGACATTGTGTTCAAGAGCGATGATCCGGTAGAAGGCATCCTGCAGCCCACAGTCACTGTGGAGATACGGGAGAAATATTATGCAGACTTCCGTTGATCTGGCCAAATTGCCCGACATCAGCTTCGCCCAGACAGACGCTGCGATCACCCTTGCTGAAATAATTGCCAGCTATGAAAAGCAGGAGGGCATAACCCTCCAGCCTGGCGATCCTGTGCGCCTCTTTCTCCATTCGCTGGCCTATCGCCTGAGCGTCCAGAATGGCGTGATTGATCTGACAGGCAAACAAAACCTGCTTGCCTACGCAACTGGCGCAAGCCTTGACCATCTGGGCGCGCTCATGGGCGTGGCCAGGATTCCTGCCCAGCCAGCGCGCTGCATTTTGCGCTTTTCCCTGACCGANCCGCTGGCCTGGGACGCGCCCGTGCCAGAGGGCACGCGCGTTGCCACNCAGGATGGCAAAATCGCCTTTGCCACCCAGGTTACAGCCGTCATTCCGGCAGGCGNGCTTTTTTGCGACTGCCTTGGCATTTGCACCGAAACCGGAGCCGCTGCCAGCGGCCTGTTGCCTGGCCAGATTTGCCGCATCAGCGATCCGCTGCCCTGGATCCCCGAAGCCGCCAATATCACTGTTTCCGAAGAAGGCGCGGATATGGAGGACGANGAGCGNCTGCGCGAGCGCATTCGCCTTGCGCCAGAGAGTTTCACTGTCGCNGGCTCCGCTGGCGAATATGAGGCGCGCGCCCTGGCTGTCAGCAGCGATATNGGCAGCGTATCCGTGACAACGCCAGAGCCTGGCGTTGTTGATGTGCGCTTTGTCCTNTCTGGCGGCAGGCTTCCGGATGCTGCGATGATTGATCTTGTCGCGAACGCGCTTTCAGGTGAAACAGTCCGGCCCCTGACTGACAAGGTGCTGGTGGGCGCGCCTGACCAGNTCAGCTATGACCTGAAAGCCGTCTGGTATGCCAGACGGCCGGATGCGCCCCTGCTTGCGTCAATTACAGCCCGGGTTGAACAGGCGCTTGCGCAATATCTCGCATGGCAGCATGAGCGGCCAGGCCGCGATATTGTNCCGGACAGGCTCGCNAGTCTTGTTTACCAGGCTGGCGCCAAGCGTCTTGAAATTNGGGAACCGCAATTCACAGAAATTCTGGCGACTGAAATCGCNGTGGAAGCGGAAGTCAGCCTGGAATTTGGCGGTCTGGAAGAGGAATAGCATGCGCATCGGCGATTCCANGTTCATGAATCTGCTGGCCAATTCCCTTGGCGATGACCAGGGCATGGCCAATATCGCAAACAGCCTTGATCCGGCCCTGCTGCAATCNGACNGCTNCATCCCCAACCTGCTCCTGCTTGCCAGGCTTTCGGAAGATTCCGGCTTCAATTCGCCNGTCGCCATGCTGCCGCCGCTNNTGCGNCTTGCCGCCTGCGCAGGCGGCCTCAAACCCCTGTCNGACGAGCTTCTGGACTTGCTCGCCTGGCAGCTCCATGTNGAAGGCTATGACCTTGCCCAGGATCGCNAGGCCAGGGTGCAGGTCATNCAGGANAGCCTTTACCTGCATCGCAAGAAAGGCACTCCCTGGAGCCTNAGGCGCGCGCTTGAGCTGCTCATGCAGCGCGATGTCCAGATTCCGGAATGGTTNCAGTATGGCGGCGATCCCTANTATTTCCGCGTCCGCTTCGACATCTCNNNGCTCGGCTTTTATCCGGAGCAGTGGCGGCCGCTGCTTTCCGCGATCTACGAGTGGAAAAATGTCCGCTCCTGGCTTGAGGGCATCTGGACTTACGGCATCACGCACATGGCNCATGTTTTCGCCTGCGCCTCGCGCTCGCTGACTTCCGTGCGCAACCNGCTCTGGTTTCCGCCNCCGGAAATTCCGGTAACAGAAAAGATAATCGCCATTGGCGGCCGCNCNCTGACGAAAACGCGCATTCCGTTCCGNCTNCCNANNCTNGCGGCAANGCCNCGCCTGATCGCAGGCGGAATTTCAGCGTTCACAAGCAGCCGCATTGNCGCCTGAACAAAGGAGAATCCTGCATGGCTGACGAACCAAAATATTANGCAGTCCTGACCGANACCGGCGCCAGAATGGAAGCCCGCGCCCTGGCCGAGGGCCGCGCAGTCTTGCTCACGCATATTGCTGTCGGCGACGCTGACCTGAAAGACGTTGTGCCCACGCCGCTGGCTACGGCCCTTGTCCATGAAGTCTGCAGGCGGCCGATTGAATACCGCTCCGTNGATGAGCAGGACGCCAATGTCACGCTCATTCACGCNANNATTCCGGCAGGCATCGGNGGCTTCTGGATCCGCGAGCTGGGCGTGATCGGCAAGCTGGAGAGCCTGCCTGGCGATACGGCTCCGGACACGCCGGAATTTCTCTATGCCTATGCCAATCACGCGCCCTATTATAAAATGCTGCCGCAGGACGGCCAGACTGTCACGCACGANATCACTGTNCCGATCCTGCAGTCAACNGACGCCAGGCTGACGATTGTCGTGGCTGACCAGGGCTATGCCACNAGGCCGGAGCTGGAAAGCCTGAAAGGCTGGCTGGAGGAGCGGCTGGGCAATTCGGTTTCAGCAGCCAGCTCCTTTGCCGGCGTNGCCGCCAACATCCTGCGCCTCTCAAACCGGCTGGCNGATGTTGAAGTCGGGCACGTGTTTGGCCGCTTCTGCCAGGCTGGCGCAAGCTCCCTGCCCGGGCCGGAAGGCTACAGCTATGGCGCAAGCCGCGTCGCGCCTGTNACCATTGTCGANAACGGCGCCAGGGCTCCGGAGCAATCGGCTGTCGTTCTGACTGTCGCAGATATCGGCCNGGTTGAAGATTTGGGCATCNTCTAATGCANCGGCTGTTCGCTATNGATTTTGACGGCTGCGANGCCAGGGGCGTTTACAGGCTTGAGCGCGTTTACCGCCAGGAAGACGGCANGTTTTTGCCGGACATCCTGGNGGGGCTGACAGGCGAAATCCAGGCGATCAGCGCAGCTGAAATCCCGAAGCTCAGGCAGGCTGACGCGGAGCTGGCGCAGAATCTGGCCGAGCTTGAGAATGTCAGGCTNGCGNCTCTNGCGCAAAACGTCGCCAGCCTCAAGANCGCGCTTGATCTCTTCCTGAATGGCGAGGCCAATGGCGGCGACATTGACAGGCTGGCCGAGCTNGTGGAGGCCATAGCCGCCAGCCGCGACAGCATTGACAGCCTGACCAGCCTGAANGCNANCCAGGCGGATCTGGCTGCCCTGGCCGGCCAGGTCGCAGCCCTTGCCGGCTCTGAAACGCCAAAGGCGCATGGNACTGCCGCAGCTGGCTCAAGCGCGAAATTCGCCAGGGAAGATCATGTTCATCCCTCAAACAATACGGACACGCACTGGACCTCGCATCTCTATGCNGGAACAGCNACNGGCAATGTCAACGCTGTAACGATAAACGGCGCCACGTACCTGATTCTCTGCGACAATTCAACAGTCCGCAACCGCGTCANGCTGACAGGCTCGGGCTCGGTGACAGTTGGCAGCGACGCCAGCGGCAANATCACGATTAGCGGCACNGACACCAATACCACNTACAGCGANATGACCGGCGCGTCGGNGACAGCCAATGGCGGCCACGGGCTTGTGCCGGCTCCGGCTGCCGGAGCGGCGAACAGGTATCTGCGCAGCGACGGCACCTGGCAGGTGCCTCCGGACAATAACACGACCTACGGCGCTGCCACGCAAAGCGCGAATGGCCTCATGTCCGCAGCGGATAAAAAGAAGCTGGACGGCATTGCGGCCGGTGCGCAGGTCAACCCGAACATGGCCCTCTATCTGGCCCTGGCCGGCGGCACGATGACTGGCCGGCTGACGATCCAGATGGCAGGCAACGGCCTGGTTTTCAAGAATCCTGACGATGTGGCGGCAAGCGCGACAACAGCGCAGCGCTGGACTTACATTGAAATGCTGGACAAAAACAGCGTCCGCATTGCCTCGCTGGTGCATGGCCATGCGACAAGCGGCCTGACCAACACCTACATCGAGTGCAAGGGCCAGAACAATGTGATGGCCACGCTGGGGGTTCAGGTTGACGCCAGCGGCGTCCAGTCCGGCTACTGTCCCAACCCGCCCGCATCCGACTCCTCCAACAAGATCGCGACCACTTCCTGGTCTATCCCCAAAGCGCAAAATCGCGGCACGCCTGCCGGCTATGAAACGGTCCAGGCGCTTTCCAATTCCCAGACAATTAATATCAACAGCGCTGACTGCATCAATCTCGCGACTTCCGGCGCTGTAACCCTGACTTTCACGGCTGGCGCGGCCACGCAGCGGGCGATCAAGGTTCTGTGCCTGACAGCCTCCGCCGCGACCACATTGACTGTCAAGAACGCGGTCTGGGCAAACAACGGCGCTGCTCCGGCCTGGGGCAATGCCGGAAAAATCCTGGTGCTTGTCGCGCATTTTGTCGGCGGCCGCGTGGTGCTGTCCGTGATTGATAATACGCAATAGAAAGGAGACTTGCATGAGCGAGCAAACCCAGCTTGAAAAACTGAACCAGAATGTGGTTGACGCCTGCACCGAGGTGCAGAGAGCCCTGGCGAAGCTGGTTGAGGGCATGGAGCTGCTTCAGGCCCACCAGATGGATGAGGATGCGCATGACCTGCGCAATCCCAATTCCCCGATCCGCAAGATGCTGAAAGAGGAAGTCAGCTCGGTTCTCGGCGACATTGATACCGAGGCTGTGCTGGGCGAGGTGAAGAGCATCCTGTCCGACAGCGTCAATTCAAATTCCAGCGACACTGTCGCCAGCTCAAAGGCCGTGAAGGTTGTTTACGACCTGGCAGCGAACGCCGCTGCCGAGGCTGGCAAGGCGATCCCGAAAACCGGCGCAAGGGGCCAGCTTGCTGGCAGCGAAACCGCGGCCAGCCTCACCGGCAGCCAGGCGATCAGCGCCAGCTCTCCGGATTGCATCAGGCTTGCGACTTCCGGCTCGGTGTCGCTGGCCTTCACTGCGGCTGCGGCTGATGTCTGCGCAGTGAAAGTGCTGTGCCTGACTGCCAGCGCAGCGACCACCTTGAGCTTCAGCGGCGCGAGCTGGGCTAACGGCGGCCAGGCGCCTGCCTGGGGCAATGCCGGCAAGAGGCTTGTCCTGGCTGCGCATTTTATCGCAGGCGCGGTGCTTCTGAATGTGATTGACAACAACCAGTAGGAGCTGAAAATGAAAAAATACATCTATCAGGACACGGAATACGGCAGCCTCTGGCAGATCCGCCAGAAAGCCCCGAATCTGGTTTTTTCCGATGATACGCCTTCCGATTTGCTGGCTATCCTGGGCATAACCGTAATCGAGGAGCCGGATCCGGAGCCTGATCCGGCAGAAGCCGCAAGGGCGGAGCTGGAAATGAAAATCCGCGAGATTGACGCGGAAACCAGCGCTGCGATCACTGCCGGCTTTGACTACGAAATCAGAAACCGCGAGTATCATTTCAGCTATGATTCCTGGGATCAGCAGAATTTCGCGGATACTGCCAACGCCTGCCTTTTGAAAAGATCTGGCGCGCAGGGTGTGCCCTCCACAGTAACCTGGAATGGCTACGAGGATGGCAATCTGGCGCGTCTGGAGCTGTCGCCCGATGAGTTTGTGGCCCTGTATGTCGGCGGCGCGCTCGCGCACAAGCAGGCCTGCATGGAAGCTGGCGGCGCGAAAAAGGCCGCATTGCTCGCGGAGGCGCAAAATGCTGAATAGGGAGCTTTTGCTGGCTGCCGGCGGCGGTGATCCGCTCAATGGCGTAATCGGCCCCGCCTATGACTATCACGGCTTCAAATTGCAGCGCCATATTTCCGATCTGGCGACTGTCATCACCTACAAGGCCGCGGATGGCGCGACAAAACGCATGGCTGTGCTGGATGCCAAATTCAGGAGCGTGCAGCAGTTTGGCACATACGGAATAAATGTGCCTGGTTTGGCCAATTTTAATACGCAGGGCAAAAACGGCTGGTATATTGCTGGGGACAGTAGCATTCCTAATATGCAGCCCATGCCTGATAGCGTGACCAATGACGCCATTTTTACGAACTGGGCTGATACCTTAAAGACTGATAAAACAGCAAAAGCCAATTGCGACATCTGGATGTTCTACAATGACAAGGAAGATAAACTTGTACAAAGCATCAAGGGCGTGCCAGCTGTAGCCTGGTGCCGCGCCCAGACTTTGGTAGGCAAGCCTTGTGATTTGGGCAATCTGTATCAGAATATTGTAATTTTCGCCTGCGGCGACAAGCTGGACGAGATGGATAAAACCGCAAGCGAGTATCCTAACCTGCGCCTTGGTTACACATCAACCACCGCATGGCCTGGCTTTGGCCGCTGTCAGAAGTACAATGGGCAGCGGACAGACAGACGGTTTTCATCAACCGAATACGCTACAAACAGTGAACGAGTCGTGGGCTACGGCGGCAACTGCGGTAGCATCTTCAAGTACAATTTGGGTGCCGTTGTCCCCATTCTGGAGCTGGACTGAGCAAAGCCGCTTGCAAGCGCGGCAGGATTGAATTAGACATTCGCTGTGGGCGTTGCCTCCTGAAGGAGGTAAACCCATGAGGAAGTTCCTCCGGGATGTTGCGACAGCTTTGCTGGCCGCAATTCTTGCGCAAATGGCGATTCGTCTGATGAACCTTTAACGCAGGCAACCCCGGCCGGGAATCCAACTCCATAACCGGGGCTTGCTTTTGACTTCACCAAAGTCGGAGGCAACGCTCCACCATCTGGGCAGCGCCTCCGCTGCCCTTTTATTTAGTTCGCAACCCCATGCCTGTCAATGGAGGCCAAACATGCCCTGCACGATGCCTTATTTTCATGCCCTTGGCGTGGCCCTTGACCAGCTTGGCAATGCCATTTTGCGCGGCTGGCCTGACGAAACCCTTTCCTCCCGCGCGCACCGCAGACGCTGCCAGGGCAAGCCCGGCCTTGCCTGCGCGATAGATCGCATTTTCTTCTGGGACCGCGAAGGCGAAAAGCGCCACTGCGAACTTAGCTTTGAGAGTGAGCGCGAGGGCAGGCAGCTGCCGCCTGAGTGCAGACGTCAATAGTATGAGGAATGAAAGAGTGAAGACCCCTGTATAGGCTTTCCTGTTTAATGAAAACAATTGAAAAAATTATTCAAATACTTGCATCATATGACTTGCATCCTTTTGAACTATACGCAATGTAACACTCACGCAAAGAGTGAATTTCATTGAAAATCAAGGGGTTGCAAATGAACAGGAAGTTTGGAATAGAGCTGGAAATAGTCGGAATCAGCCAGGAAGCGGCAAGAAAGGCAATGCAGGCCGTGAACATCAAGGTGCATCAGGAAGGTTATAACCACAACACAAAGAAGCACTGGAAGATAGTGCCTGACGGCTCGGTGCATAATGGCTTTGAGGTTGTTTCGCCAATCCTGCAGGGCGAAGCCGGACTGGAAGAGGCCGAGATTGTGGCCCGCGCACTTGAGGATGCAGGAGCCTACGCGAACAGGACTTGCGGCTACCATGTCCACTTTGACGCCCGCGACATGAGCC